>CAZFJJ010000013.1:0-18055 GCA_964519075.1 uncultured Lachnospiraceae bacterium | reverse complement strand
CGTTTTCTTAAAAAAGCTGTCGCAAATAGGAAAAACTTCCACTTGCGACAGGTCCATTTCTTTTTCCCGTTTTGCATAAAAGATTAACGGCGTGGCAATGATCCTCTCACTGACATAGCAAGGAGCGATGATTGAATGAAGAAGATTTTGATTGGATCCATAGTGTTCCTCCTGCTGGCGGCAGGGTATTCCGCCTGGGAGCTGGCGGCGGACGCGGCGGCAATCTACGACGGCACCATACGTCTGCACGTGCTGGCGGCGTCGGACAGCGAGGAGGATCAGGCGCTGAAGCTGACCGTTCGGGACGCGTTGCTCGGCAGGGTCGCCGAGTGGACGGCTGGCGTCGCCGACAAAGCAAGCGGGGAAGCGATCCTGCGCGCGCGCATGGATGAGCTGGAGCAGATCGCAGAGGATGCGCTGACCGACGCAGGTAGCCCTGCCGACGTGAGCGTGACCCTGACCACCGAGTATTACCCCACCCGCGAATACGAGGGCGTTCGTCTGCCTGCGGGCGAATACACCTCCCTGCAGGTGAAGATCGGCGCGGCGGAAGGGAAGAACTGGTGGTGCGTGCTCTTCCCGCAGCTCTGCACCTCTACCGCCAAAGCGGAGGAGGCCATGACCGAGACCGGCTTTTCCAAAAGTCAGATCCGTCTGCTGACCGAAGACGAAAATCCTCGCTATACCCTTCGTTTTCGCATCGTGGAGAGCGTGTCCAAACTGGGACGGTCGCTGAAGGAGCTGTTCGGATGAAGGGGACGCTGTTGAAGGGAGCCAGCCGACGGATGGTGGTAGTGCGCAGTCGGGACAGCAAGCTGTTCGAGGAGGCGCATTTTATCCTGCGTGAGGAATCGTCCGATCTATCAATGCCCGATCTGCTCACCGAGGCCAATCGGATCGTGGAGAGCAGTCACTTTCCCACGCCCCGTCGGCAGCATCACAAGCGAAATCTGCACTTTGCAGCCGGTTTGTTCACGGGTGCTGCCATCGAAGCGATGGGATTGACCATCTATCTCCTGCTTCGGTGAGCCGATTAGCTTTATGTTAACATTGTGTTCGCAGGATGTACAAAAAAAGTTCATAAAAATGTGATATACTACGAATGATTTCGAGTGACCGTGTATTTTCCCCTTGCGGAGCAGCTTGACCGTGCAGGAACGCCTGCTGTACGGCAGTTGCTTCGGAGCCGTGGCAGACGCCACAGCTCCATCGTCCCCGGCGATTTACATTCATGAGGCCTTCTATCCGTTAGAACAGGCCTTTTTCCTACTTGAACGATTATTGACTATACATGAAAGGATATACTATGGCTAAAAAACTGAAAAACGACAAAAAAGTCAAGGTCGCGTTTCTGGGCGGTCTGGAAGAGATCGGCAAGAACATCTGCGTCATCGAGTGTGACGACGACATCATCGTGGTGGACTGCGGTCTCGGCTTCCCCGACGACGATATGTTCGGCATCGACCTGGTCATCCCCGACTTTACCTATCTGGAGAAAAACGCCGACCGCATCCGCGGCGTCTTCCTGACCCACGGTCACGAGGATCATATCGGCGGCATCCCTTACCTGCTCCGCACCATGGATCTGCCCATCTTCGGCACCCGCCTGACTCTGGGCATCATCGAAAACAAGCTGATGGAGCACCGCCTGGACTTCGATCCCCAGCTGCACTGCGTCAAGGCGGGCGACACCGTGAAGGCCGGCTGCTTCTCGGTGGAGTTTATCCGCGTGAACCACTCCATCGCCGACGCTTGCTGTCTGGCTATCCGCACGCCCGTGGGCACCATTCTGCACACCGGCGACTTCAAGCTGGATCTGACCCCCATCGAGGGCGATATTATGGATATCTCCCGCCTGGGTCAGCTGGGCAAGGAGGGCGTACAGCTGTTGCTGTGCGAGTCCACCAATGCCGAGCGCTCGGGCTACACCCCCTCCGAGAAGATCGTGGGCAATTCTCTGGACGGTATTTTCTTAAAGAACCGCGACAAGCGCATCGTCATCGCCACCTTCTCCTCCAACGTCCACCGCGTGCAGCAGATCATCAACGCCAGCGTGGCCTACGGCAGAAAGGTGGCGGTCACGGGACGAAGCATGATCAATATCGTTCGCGCGGCGCAGGATCTGAACTATATGCATATCCCCGAGGGAACGCTGATCGACGTTTCCGAGCTGAAGCGTTACAATCCCGAGAAGGTGACTATCATCACCACCGGCAGCCAGGGCGAGCCCATGTCGGGTCTCTACCGCATGGCCTTTGCCGAGCACGACAAGGTGGAGCTGGGCGTACACGATCTGGTGGTCTTCTCGGCCTCGGCCATCCCCGGAAACGAGAAGCTGGTGGATAAGCTGATCAACGAGTTTACCAAGCGGGGCGTTTCGGTCTTCCGCGACAGCGCGGTGGAGGTACACGTCTCGGGTCACGCCTGCCAGGAGGAGATCAAGCTGATGCTGGCGCTGACCAAGCCCAAATATTTCATGCCCATCCACGGTGAAAACCGCCATCTGGCGGCCAACCGGGAGATTGCCAAGACTATGGGCGTGCCTGCCGACAACATCTTCGTTGGCGAGATCGGCAAGGTGCTGGAGCTTGGTGTCAAGGATGCCAAGTGGAACGGTACCATCCCCGCAGGCAAGGTGCTGATCGACGGCTACGGCATCGGTGACGTAGGCAACATCGTGCTCCGCGACCGCCGTCATTTGGCAGAGGACGGCATCATTGTGGTAGTCTGCACCATGTCCTCCGACGGTGCGGGACTGCTTTCGGGACCCGACATCGTCTCCCGCGGCTTCGTCTACGTACGCGAGTCCGAGGAGCTGATGGAGGAATTGCGCCGCGTGGCGGCAGACGCCGTGGACGAGTGTCTCTATCGCGGCTACTCCGAGTGGAACCAGATCAAGAACCTGGTGAAGGACGATCTGTCCCGCTTCATCTACCAGCGCACCAAGCGCCGCCCGATGATCCTGCCGATCATTATGGAAGTATGATAAATTAGGGGGACTTTTTGAAAAAAGTCCCCCTTAACCCCCTCAAAAACTTTATGAAAATGCCCGACGAATACTCGTCGGGCAATTCAATTGGAGGAAGCAGGGAAGGGCGATCGTACGGTGCTTCTGTTTTGGCAGAAATTACACTGGCTGGAAAACGTTATTTCGACTTTTTTCTTCTGATTCCACCCTTTTTTCGTAAATTTTTCGAATAAACTATTGACAAGATGTGACAGATGTGTTACAATGAAAGCAACATATTCTGCGCGGATCGTATTTTGAAGGCTTTTCGGTCATAGAATAGGTTCTCAGCTGAATAATATTATTTTATGTCGGGGATAGGATCTCCGATGAAATACTTCAAAGGAGACACATCATGAATTGTCCTAATTGTAATGCCCCCGTTCCTCAGGGCGGCGCGTTCTGCACCAGCTGCGGAACTCCCGTTCCTCCTCCCGCTCCCCAGGCACCCAATAACGTCTGCGTGAACTGCGGCGCGATCGTGCCCGAAGGCAGCTCCTTCTGCACCAACTGCGGCAACCCCGTAGCTGCTCCCGCACCTGCTCCTGTTTATCAGACCGGTAACACCTGCGATCCCGCTATGCTGAGCAAGGCAAAGGGTATGGCTACCGCAGGTCTGATCCTGGGTATTGCCGGCGGCGTGTTTGGCGTCGTATTCGGCTGGACCGTCGTAATGGCCTTCATCGGCTTCCCCTGCGCACTGGTTGGTCTGATCTTGGCTGTGAACGCAGGCAAGGCTTACCGTGCATGCAATTATGATGCAGGTCTGGCTACTGCTGCACTGATCGTCAGTATCATCACCACCTGCCTTGCAGGTCTGACCTTCCTTACCTGTGGCATCTGCACTGCTTGCACCTGCCTGCTGTCCGACGGCGTTGATGAACTGATCGATTCTTCTTATTACTACTACTATTAATGAAATTACATAAGGCGAGCGCCTTTTGTGATATGACATTTTTGAAAGGAGGATTACATCAATGGGAAAGGGTAAAGCTATAGCCGGTCTGATTCTGGGTATTGTTGGTATTCTTCTGGGATTTGGATTCTTTACTGCATACTCCTCTCTGATCGGTCTGCCTGTTGCAATCGTAGGTCTGTGCCTGTCTGTGAGCGGAGGCAAGTCTCTGAAGGCTAACAATCAGCCCGCAGGTATTGCAACTGCCGGTCTGGTAGTTGGTATCATCGCAGTCGTTCTGACCGCAATTATGTTCGTTACCTGTGGTCTGTGCGCACTGGTTTGCGGTGCTGTTGAGGTTGCAGGCGATGTTGCAGGTGGTCTGGTAGAAGACAGCCTGTTCTAATCTTTGCGAATTGTCGGGCGGCGTATGCCGCCCGATATTTCATTATAGGAGTTACTAATGTTACCATATATAGAAATTTTCGGAAAGATCATCCCTTGGTACGGTATTCTGATGGTGTTGGGCTTTGGTGTTGCCGGAGTGGTTGCAGTGCTGATTTGCAAGCGTAATGGAATTGAACAGTACGATCTGGTCTATTCTGCAGTGTATACCGTTATAGGCGCAATGCTCGGAGCCAAACTGTTGTTTATCATCGTGGAAATCCCCAATTTGATTTCCGGAAAGTACAGCTTATTAGATATGTTGCAGGGCGGATTCGTTTTCTACGGCGGTCTGATCGGCGGAATTTTGGGATTGTGGATCTACTGCAAGCAGTATCATCTGGAGTTTTCCCGATTTGGCGACGTCTATGCCACCGTCGTTCCGCTGGGACATGCGTTTGGTCGGGTGGGTTGCTTCATGGGCGGCTGCTGTTACGGTATGGAGTACGACGGCCCTCTGCACTACGTGTATCAGTATAGGTTCAAAGGCTCAGAAACCCCGCTGGGCGTTCCGCTTCTGCCGGTTCAACTGATCGAGGCGACCGTCCTGCTGATCGTGTTCGTGGGAATGCTGCTGCTGTATTTCCGCAAGGGCAGACGGGTATGGGATCAGGTGATCTATTACGCCACCGCCTACGCGGTGATCCGCTTCACGCTGGAGTTCTTCCGCGGCGACGCGGCACGGGGCTCGCTGCTCTTCTTCTCCACCTCCCAGTGGATTAGCCTGGCGCTGTTTGCCTTTGCCGTGATCATCATCGTTCTGCGAAGCAAAAAAACGAGTGCGGCACAAGCCGACGAAGCTGTCGATTCCGCTCCTCAATAAACGTCAAAACCGTACGCGACCATGCGTACGGTTTTGTTTGGCGTATGCGTCTTATGCGACGCAGGCGGCTTCGGCGGCGCGATCCAGCCGTTTGTTGCGGAAATAGACGATCACGTTGAGGCTGACGATGGCCAGGTTCAGAAAGTAGACCGCCAGCACGTAGGAGAAATTGTGGCAAACGATCTTGGCGGTGATACCTGCGGCGTAGCCGGCGATGATCAAAAGCGTAAAGGCAATGCTCATCCCCTTAGCGGTGTGGGCTTTGACGTTGCGGTAGACGTTCAGCGGCCAGGACAGGCCAAAGCAGATGAGCATGAGGGCTTCCAGAAGTTCGGGCATGGGGGAAATCCTTTCGAAGGGGGAGATTGGTCGAGATTTTTTTCGATCTGCTCCTATTATAGCATTGACATTTGATAATGTAAAATATATAATAGTTATAGATATGATAATATGTGAGTTATGAAAGGAAATGCGTTATGGAACTGATGCAGCTGAAATACTTTTGCGAGGTGGCAAAGAGCCAACACATGACCCGATCAGCGGAGAAGCTGCACGTAGCACAGCCCGCGCTGTCCCAGGCGATCCGTCGACTGGAGGGAGAGCTGGGGGTCAAGCTCTTCGTCCTGCGGGGGCGCAATATCGTGCTGACCTCCTACGGACGTTATCTGCTGGAAAAGGTGGAGCCGCTGTTGTCCACGCTGGATCAGATCCCCGCCGATCTGGCGCATCTGGCGCACACCGACCGCACCACCGTCCGCATGAACGTACAGGCGGCGTCGGCGCTGGTGACCCGTGCGGTCATCGAGTATCAAAAGCAGCATCATATTCACTTTGAGCTGGTGCAGGGTGGGGAGGACGCGCTCTGCGACGTGAGCCTGACCACCCGCCTGCCGTCGCAGAAGGAGGGAAGGGCAAGCGAGTATATCTTCACCGAGCCGATCCTGCTGGCGGTACCTGACAACGCCCGCTTTGCAGGGCGGGCGTCGCTGTCCTTGGAGGAGCTGCGGGAGGAGGAGTTCGTCTGTCTGGCGGGCACCAAGAATTTCCGCTTCATTTGTGACAAATATTGCTCTAAGGTAGGCTTTACGCCCAAGGTGGTGTTCGAGAGCGACTCGCCCGCAACGGTGCAGAATCTGGTAGCGGCGGGCTGCGGCGTGGGCTTTTGGCCGAAATACACCTGGGGCGAGTTCACGCCCACCTCCGCACGGCTGGTGGAGATCAGCGATCCGATCTGCACCCGCGAGCTGGTGCTGACGCAAAACGCGCTGAAGCAGGATAACGCCGAGGTGGAGCGGTTCTACGCCTTCCTGGTGGGGTATATGGAGGGAATGCGGGAATAAAAAGATCCCCCGGAAGGGGGATCTTGGTTATTCAGCTATAG
This sequence comes from uncultured Lachnospiraceae bacterium, assembly GCA_964519075.1. Lineage (GTDB taxonomy): Bacteria > Bacillota > Clostridia > Oscillospirales > CAG-272 > CAKSQF01. The sequence goes on along the minus strand of CAZFJJ010000013.1, from coordinate 11,505 downwards.
ATGGGGATGATACGGGTGTGGGTAAAGTGGTCGCGCTTTTTGTCTGTCTATAGTCACGGATAACTAAGATAATAATGCGGATAATGAATAAAGCTAATCCCCAAAGTGCGAAAGTAATGCTGAAGATGTATGTCAATATGTCGATGCCCAAGCTCGACCAACGGCCTGTGTAGAAATATTCATAAAAGAAAGCGTAATGAAGGCCCAAATAACTCAAACCAAACAAACAGGGGACAAAATGGAGAAGGGCGAGTTTTCTTCGGATTGTGGTGTAAATCATGATACCGAGACTGCCAAGCAAAACGACGGCAGTAACGATCCAAAACGAAACTTCTTCGTAGATTAACGTGTAGAGAACTTTATAATGGAATGTAGTTTTGCGATATGCATCCCAATCAGAGTGATTCAAAAATAACAATTCGTCATGCTGTACGTATGATAGATAATTACTGTTACGATCAATTTTGTCTAACTCACTGTTCTGACTATCGTCACACGTAAGTTCGAAAGTCCAGCTCATGTAATCAGATTGATATTCGGATATTGGAATGGAAACCATTATGGCTTGCGAAAGACCAATCTCGTATTTTGCAATATCGGTATATTTCATCTGTATGTTATTGAAATCGGCATAATCGGTGAGACGAAACAGTGTTTTCTCGGTATTATTATTCCCGCACACGGAAAACTGTATGGATTGAAAATTGTTGCCAAGTGGCTCGTCGGATAGTGAGTACAAATATTGGTCTCGGTTCACCCGATAAAAGCCGTAATAAATGATTACATGAATATTTCCGTTTTCATCGGGCATAAACGGTGAACCGTCAGTGGGCTGATTAGGGACTTGAATGGTCGATGTAAAGCAAAACTCTTTGTTTCGAGACATTATGTTGCTACCCCAAACGCGAGCATCGCTGCCTTCCTTCAAGCGAATGTGAGTGATGTTGTCCTCCTTGGACACCACCTCCCATCCATCGGGAATCTCTGCGGAGGAACGGACGGCATCTTCGTAACGATAGGATGCCAGTATATATTGTAGTCCCAGTGCCAGTAAGAGTAGCAGTCCTATCGCCGATAGGAGGATAATTGAAATCTGTATATAACGGCGTCGTTTGCTTTTCATATCAAGGCCTCTCTTTCAAAAAAGATGTTGTCACTTCCAATTTTATTTTACCACAATTGAAAGCATTTGTCAAGTCTCGGAGGATTGGCCGTTCCGGAGCAGGGAAATGAAAGCGATTTCAAGAATTCTTTTTGAAGCTATTGACAAATATCAAATGTTTTGATATAATAATCTTTGCTACCTATCCGCGCAACGGATAGACCGAATCGATCGTGCCGTATGCGGTACGAAATCTTTCTACACAAGGAGAATTACATATGTTCTGCAAAAACTGCGGAACCCAGCTTGCCGACGGTACCAAATTCTGTTCCAGCTGCGGTTCTTCCACCGACCCTAACGCGCCTGTTGCGCCCGCACCTCAGGTCGCACCCAAGGTTGCTCCTCAGACTCCTAAGATTAAGACTCCCAAGATTTTCGGCGCTGCCGCTACGGATAAGTATTCCATGCCCCTGTGGAAGATCCTATATCTGGTAGCAACCGGTTTGACTTTGATCTCTATGCTCCTGTTCTTCTTCCCCACGCTGGGCATCAGCACTAAGTGGGGCGACGCTAACCAGTACGTTACCCTCACCGAGCTGATCGAAAACGATCTGGAGCTGTCCGGATGGGGCAATCTGACCTGGCTGGGCTACGTGATCGCGCTGATCATTCCCGCGCTGCCCTTCATCCCCGCGCTGAAGTTCAAGTTCCAGCCCTCCAAGCTGCTGGCGCTGCGCATTGTTACCATCTGGTCTATGTCTTGGATGATCATCGGCTTCGTTGACATTTGGATGGAGCTGTCCGACTCCGGCATGAGCCTGTTCGCATCGCCTGCCGTTTCCATCGTAGGCATCGTCTTCCTGCTGTTCAACGCAGCCGCGCTGACCCTGTCCTATGTCTGCATGAGTATGTTCAAGAAGGCGGCGCGTGCCGAGGCTGCGCCCGCATCCGCCCGTCCCGTGTACACCGCACCCATTCAGTAATACCGAACCCTAAAAATCCCTGCTTCATTTCCGAAGCAGGGATTTTTGCAATCCGTTATAGGCGTGACCACAGATAAAATGCCGCACTGTAATCGCCGATTACGGCTTCCTTGACCGGCACAAAGCCCGCGTCCTCGTACAGGCGGCGGAGCTTGTGCTTGTAGGAGCGGCAGTCCAGCCGCACCGCTCCGATGCCAAGCTCCACCGAGAGGGATTTTACGTGATCGATCATCTCTCGGGCGAAGCCTTGTCCCGCAAAGGCGCGTTTTACGGCTAATTTGTGAATGTAAAGGGACGCACCCTTGGGGATTTCCGGCCAGAAGTAGTCGTCCTTGTCCAGGATGACCATACAGCCGATGGGTGTGTCGCCGAGATAAGCGACAGTAAAATCCTCGATGCGGAAATAGACCGCCAGTCCCGGCCAGGTCACGTCGTACTTGCGCCATTGGGGATCGCCGATCTTCTCGAAATAGTCGGTCACGTCGAAGAGGATGTCCTCGATGAGGGGAATGTCGGCTTCGGTCGCTTGTTTGTAGGTAAGTCTGTGCATATAAATACTCCGCCCGACAAGAACTTGTGAGGTATTTTTATAAAAGTTCTTTGGAGGTTTCAAGGAAAAATCAAAACTGCTTGATGGGCTTGATCGCCGAGCCATCCTCGTAGGTGCGCACCTCGCCCAGGGCGAAGAAGCCCTTCTCGTCAAAGAAGCGGATCATTTCACCTTCGGAGAGGTGCGTGCCGATCTTCTTTTGATAGATTTGCTGACCACTGTGAGCCAGTTTTCCGAAAAAGGGAGGGAGCTTCACCGCAGGCAGGTCGGCGAAGGCGTCCTCGATGGGCAGGAGCAGCGCATCCCGTTCGGCTTCGCTCATCTCGCGGAGCTGATCGGGGGTGACGGCTCGCTCCAACGTGAACGTGCCTGCCTTGGTGCGGCGCAGAGCGGACATCGTGCCATAGCATCCCGACCGCTCGCCGATGTCGTGGCAAAGAGTGCGGACGTAGGTGCCCTTGGAGCAGGTGACGGTGAGATCGGCTTCGGCAAGTCCGCCGATCCCTGCGGCGGGAGTTCCCACCGCATCGGGAGAGGGAAGCGTGTCCCCCGCGCGGAAGTCGGTGAGCTCCAGCTCGTGAATGGTCACGGGGCGCGCCTCGCGCTCGATCTCAATCCCCTGTCGCGCCAGATCGTACAACTTCTGCCCGTTCCGCTTGAGGGCGGAATACATGGGCGGGATTTGCAGGATCTCACCACGGAAGGAGGGGAGCACAGTGTCCAGCACCTCGCGAGTGGGGCGCTGATCTGAGGAAGCGATCACCTCGCCCGTAACGTCCTGGGTGTCGGTGGCAAAGCCGAAGCGCAGGGTCGCTTCGTAGGTCTTTATCTTTTCCAAGAGGAAATCGGATGCCTTGGCGGCCCGTCCGATGAGCATCACCAGCACGCCGGTAGCCATGGGGTCGAGAGTGCCTGCGTGTCCCACCTTGCGAGTGCCGTACAGCTTACGGCAAAGTCCCACCATATCGTGGGAGGTCACGCCTTGGGGCTTGTCAATGATCAGAATGCCCGATATGTTGCGATCCTGCATACTTACCCCTCAAACACAATATTTGCCAGCACGCCGTCCAGCAGCTTCCTACAAGCCTCATCGAAGCTGTCCGCCTCGATGGTGGCGCCTGCGGCACGGACGTGTCCGCCACCGCCGAAAAGGGCGCACAGGGCGGCACTGTCTACAGTCTTGCGGCTTCGCATGGAGACTTTATAGCCGCCTCTGTCGCGCTCCCGCAGTACCATGCCCAGTTCTACGCCTGCGATCTTGCGGGAGAGGGTAGCGTAGCCCTCGATGTTCTCGTCGGTAAAGCCGAACCGTTCCTTGTCGGTCAGGGTGATGGGCAGGAAGAGGATCTTGCCGTCCATGTGCAGCTGCAGCTTTTCCAAAAAGAGGGCGTTCGATCGGAGCGACTCCAGCGTTACGTTCTCGTAGAGGGTCTCGCAGATGTCGGCGGCGGCCGCGCCCGCTTCCATCAGGGCGGCGGCGATCTTATGGGTGCGGGCGGTGGTGTTGGAAAAACGGAAGCCGCCCGTGTCGGTGTTCAGCGCGGTGTAGAGGGGAGACGCCACCTCCTCGCACAGCGGGCAGGGAAGGAGCGCGATCAGCTCGTAGACGATCTCCGCGCAAGCGGCGGCCGTGGAATCAACGTAGTTGCAGACGGCGAAATCATCACCGGTGCCGTGGTGGTCGATGCGAATGTCGGTGCGATTTTCGAAGGTCTCGCGCAGACCGCCCAGCATTTGTGCGGAGGCAACGTCCACCGAGACCACCAAGTCGCTCTCGCACACTTCGCAGGAGGTCGCATACGCCCCCTCGCCGCAGATGAAAAGATTGCGCTCGGGAATGGGCGTTTCGCACAGGCAAACGACCTCCTTCCCGCACAGCCTGAGGGCGCGGGAAAGGGCGGTGACACTGCCAACCGTGTCCCCGTCGGGATTGGTGTGAGAGAGCAGGAGAATGCGCTCGGCGGCAAGCAGACGCGCGGCGATCTCGGGAAGGGTGGCGTTATTCATCGTCCTCGTCCTCGAGGTCTTCGTCTTCGTCCGCTTCCGCGTCCATAGCCGCCAGAGCGGCAGCCTCGGCTGCGGCAGCCTCTGCCGCGTCGCGGGCATCGGCGATCTCCAGCTCCTTCTCCACCTTTTGCATCAGACCCGCGATCTGCGCGCCGTGCTCCATGGAGTCGTCGTAGGTGAAGACCAGTTTTGGGGTCTGACGGAGATTCAGCGTGCGAGCCAGCTGGGTGCGGATGAAGCCGGAGGCTGAGGTCAGTCCCTGCTTGATGTCCTTCGGCGTACCTGCGCCCAAATAGGAAAAATAGACCTTTGCAAACGAAAGATCGGGCGCACAGTTGACGCCGGTAATGGTGACGACTGCGTTTTCCAGTCGGTAGTCTTTGACACTGCGGAGAATCACGGCCAGCTCCTTGGCGATGGCCTCGTTGATCCGTCCTCTGCGATAATTTGCCATATATTTACCATCCTTTTTGTCTTTGGAATCACTTTTGATATTTGTACGTCTATATTATATACAATCTGCGAAAAAAAGTCAAGTTCACCGCCGTAATCTGTTGAAAAATTCATAAATATATGCTACAATGATAAATAAAGAACCGTTACGTTAGGAAATTTCGTCAAATGGTTCAAAAATGCGTTTTGGATGCGCAAATCCGATCAAGACAGGAGGGCTTAATTTGCTGAAAGTTATCCATACGGCAGATCTTCATCTGGACAGCCCCTTTTCGCTGGGGAATGCGGCAACTGCCGCTTTGCGTCGGGAGGAGCTGAGAGAGACCTTTCGCCGTCTGTGTCGCTATATCAGCGAGCAGAAGGCGGATCTGGTGCTGATCGCCGGCGATCTGTTCGACCGCAAATTCGTTACCAAAAATACCGTGGATCTGGTGGTGCGGGAGCTTGCCGCTCTGCCCGACGTGCGTTTCGTGATCACCCCCGGCAATCACGACTACTATTCCCCCGACAGCATTTGGGCAAAGACCGATTTTCCCGCGAACGTTACTGTGTTCAAGAGTGAGACTCTTTCGCGGGTGAGCTTCGAGATTCGTCGGCAAAAAGTGGACGTGTACGGCTATGCCTTCACTTCCATCTCCATGGATCACTGTCCCTTTACCGAGCATCAGGCGGAGGATCCTTGTGCGATCAATATTTTGGTCGCCCACGGTAATATGCTGGATAAGAATCGGGAGGATTGTCCCATCTCTCTTGCCGATATCCGCTCCACCGATTTTGATTATGTGGCGCTGGGACACATTCACAATCTCCACGAGATCACCTCCGAGGGCGATCAGTGGTACGGCTACTGCGGCTCGCCCGAGCCTCGCGACTTCGGCGAGACCGGCTGGCACGGTATCTTCACGGTGGATATGGACAAGACCGAGGACGGCTTCCTCTGCAAGCCCGCTTTCGTGAAGATGGCGTCCCGCCGCTATATGGTAGAAACGCTGAACGTCACCGGTGCCGAGAAGTCGGAGGTCATCGCGGAAGCGGTTCGTACCATGCTTTCTCAGCGCGACTACGGCGAAGAGACGCTGCTGCGCATAAAATTCGCGGGTGAAGTGGCACCTGCGGCAGAGGTTCCTGCGGATGCAATCCGCGAGCTTTGCGCAGAGCTGGCCTACGTGGAGCTGGTGGACGAGACCTCGCCGCTCTTTGACTACGACTATCTTGCCGCCGACCCCACCATCCGCGGCGCGTATTTCCGTCAGCTCCTGCCTAAGCTGCGGAGCATCGACGCCCGCGAGCGGGAGGTGGCCGCAATGGCGCTCCGCTGCGGTTTGTCGGTACTGGGCGGCGGCGAGCTGCCCGAGCTGTAATGGCGCGCTACAAGACCCTCCTGCTGGATGCCGACGACACCATCTTCGATTTTTTGGCGGCCGAGCGGATCGCCTTCTTCGAGATGGCCGAGCGGATGGGCATTCCTGCAGACGACGAGATGCACGCGGTCTATTCCACCATCAACGACCGCCATTGGAAGGCGCTGGAGCGGGGGGAGCTGACCCGTGAGCAGGTGCTGGTGGGCAGATACGCCTGTCTTGCAGAGCATTTCGGTCTGCAGATGGATCCTGCCGAGATGAACCTATGCTATCTGCAAGCTCTCTCCCGACAGGCGATTCTCTTCGACGATTCAATGGACGCCGTGCGGGAGCTGGCAGAGGAGCACCGCATCTATATCGTTACCAACGGCAACGCCATGGTACAGCGGGGACGGTTCTCGAAATCACCCGTTATGCAATACGTGGACGGCTACTTTATCTCGGGCGAGATCGGCTTCGAGAAGCCTGATGTCCGCTATTTCGACGCGGTGTTTGCCGCTATCCCCGATTTTGATCTTGCAACCACTCTGCTGGCTGGCGATTCCGCTACCGGCGACCTCCGGGGCGCCATCAACGCAGGAATAGACTCCTGCTACGTGGATCGGCGGGGAAAGCCCCTTCCCGAGGGCATCCGTCCCACCTACCGTGTCCCCGATCTTGCGGGACTTATGAAACTACTTAGAAAGGATCACTGATTATGGTCATCGATAGAATTACAATCGGTCACTTCGGCGGGGTCAAGGAGTTCGACTGCTCCTTCTCCGATGGGATCAATCTGATCGAAGGACGCAACGAGGCGGGTAAAACCACCATCAGTACCTTCATCAAATTTATCTTTTACGGACTTTCCGGAAAAACTAAGAGCGGCGGACTTTCCGAACGCCGCAAATATCAAAGCTGGGAGACCGACAGCGCAGACGGTTCGCTGGAGTTCACCCACAAGGGGACCCGCTACCGCATCGAGCGTTCTCTCATCCCCTCTGCCAAGGCGCAGGGCAAGGAGACCGTGAAGATCATCGATCTTGCCACCAACACCGAGTGCCTGCAGGGGGTCAATCCCGGAAAATATTTCTTTGGCGTTACCGAGGAAGTGTTCCTGCAGACCGCCTTCGTGGGTCAGGCAGACGGCAGTACGGTGGACGGCGGCTCGGTGGCGGCTGCCATCGAGAATATGCTCTTTGCCGGCGACGAGATGATCTCCACCAAGGCCGCTCAGAAAAAGCTGGAAGAGGGGCGCACCATGCTCCTGTACAAGAACAAAAAGGGCGGCAAGATCTACGAGCTGCAAAACGAGACCGAGAAGCTGTCCCGTAGCTTTGAAAAGGCACGGGCAGATCACGGCGCGATCATCAGTATCGAGGCAGATCGGGACGATCTGCGGGCGAAGCTGGAGTCGGGTAAAGCGGAGGCAGAGCGTTTGTCTGAAAAAATGGCGCGCGCCGATGCGATTCGCGGAATGGAGGGCTTTTCTCACCTTGCGGCGTTGGAGGAGCAGTTGGCCTCCCGCAGATCGGAGTACGAGACCTTCTGCGGTGAGCACACCTACGAAGGCTTCCTTCCCGATGCTCCGTATGCAAATGCGTTGAAGGAATCCAACCGGGAGATCGGCTTCAGAGAGAGTCAACTGGCGCAGGAGCAGCAGCGCAAGCTGACGCTGGGCGGCGACCGTATGGACGACGCCGACCGTGAGCTGCTCGCCCGTTCGGCTGAGGACGGCGGAGCGGATGGAATTGCCGACACTCTGGATGCCTATCGGCACAAGAGTCGCACCAGTCGGATCTTTGGAGGCTTCTTCCTGGGCATGACGGCTGTGTGGGCGATTATGGCAAGCGTGTGCGCCTTTGTTCCGGCCGTAGCGGAAATGGAGCTGCTTGCAGGCTTTTCGATGAAGCTGCTGGGCTACGTTTTGTACGGCGTAGCAGCCCTTCTGCTGACGCTGGGGATCGTGTTCCTAGCGCGGGGCAGTAGTATCGGCAAGAAGATCCGCCGTTTGCTGGAGCGCTACGGCGTTCCTACCGAGGACGATCTGTACGCTCACATCTCCACCGCCGAAAAGCGTCGCGAGGCACAGCGGCTCTACGAGCAGAAGCGAAGCGATATGGACGAAACGATTCGGGCGCTGACTGCCGATCTGTATGCACGGCGGCAGAATGCAACCGCACTTCTGACCCGCATCGGACGCACCTTCGGGTCCAAGGAGGATCTGACCGATGCCGCCAACGAGTGCGACGGCGTGATCGCCCGTCAAAATGCGCTCTTTAACGAGGTAGGAAAAGCAGAAGCTTCCGTTGAAGCGGTTCGCCGCACCATGGAGGGCGAGGACAAGGAAAAGCTGTTGGAGATCATCGCCCGCACCGAATGGGCAGGCGAGATCGGCGACGACGATCTGGAAGAGATCAAGACGGCGTACGCCGGTCGGATCGCCGAAAACGAAGCGTTGACGAATGCGATCCATAGTCTTGATCTGGAGCTGGCGCGGCTGAACGCCACTGTGGACAATCCCGCGGCGCTGGCCGATTCCATCGACGAGAAAAAGGCACTGCTGGCAAAGCTGCAGGTGGAGCACGACGCACTGCGCTTGGCGTGCGATTCCATAGATGCGGCAGCTGAAAATCTCCGCTCCAGCGTGGCACCCAAGCTGTCCATGCAGGCCAGCACCCTGATGCGCAAGGGCACCAACGGCAAGTACGAGACCATCGGCGTCAACAATCAGCTGGAGATGCAGTACGGCTCCTCCAGCGGCGTGGGCTACACTACCCGCGATATCGACTTCATGAGCTCGGGCACCCGCGATCTGGCCTATATCAGCCTGCGGATGTCGCTGATCGGACTGCTCTATCACAAGACCAATCCGCCACTCTTCTTCGACGAGTCCTTCGCGCGCCTGGACGACGACCGTCTGACCGCGATGTTCGGACTGCTTCGGGAGTACGCCGGGGAGGGAAGTCAGATCTTCTTGTTCACCAGCCAGCACAGAGACGCACAGATACTGGCTGCGCAGGGCGAATACCGACATGTTCAACTGTAAGACAAACAGGAAAAGCACCCCGCGGGGTGCTTTTTCTGTTTGTCGAAATCGGTTATAAAATTGCACAAAAAAATATAATAATTTTTCAAAAAACCTATTGACAAAGCCGAATCGGTGTGCTATAATAAAGATGCAAAGGGAAGAAGTAAACAAATAGAGCCAAACTTATCCCATTTGAATGTGTGCAAGACGAACAGGAGGAAAGATTATGAAATACTTCAAAACCGCTATGGAAAATCATTTCCCATTCGTTGACAAGACTCGCACGATGACCGGGAGGGTCTCGGAAAATATTTAGTTCGGGCATCTTCTGAGCCCGCAAAAACTGACCTTCTCAGAATAGCAGACTGCGTTCCTTGTGCAAACGGATCACAAGTTATCTATACCGAAACGGTCTGAGTGAAAAGAGAAGCCGCAAGCCGGAAGGTGCCGCTCTCATAGAAGAGCCGACTACAGTATCGGCATCCACAATTGAATAACGTAAGCGTCATAGATTTCGGAAGAATCCGCAAAATAGGGATCTGAACCAATGTGTGGTCATCCCGGGTTGAAGAGATGAGAAAGCGGACAGAGCAAATTCTATGACAAGTAAATCAAAAATAATGTTAACGGTTAGTTTATGATAGAACGACGGGGAGGACGTGCAAACGTCCTCCCTTTTTGGGGCGACTCTGCCGAACCTGCAGGGCGGCTGTGCTTCCTTGCTTGGAGGAATGCCTTCTGCTTCAAGCAAGTTTTGCCACATGCCCTTTGCAGCTCTCTCGCTCACGGCCTCTGCTACCGGGGGTGAAAATGGCGTCATAAAAATGCACAAAATTTTTAAAAAAATATTTGCAAAACCTATTGACAAAGCCGAATCGGTGTGCTATAATAAAGATGCAAAGAGGAAGAGTGAACAAAAGAGACAAATTCCGCGATGCAAATTTGGTTATTGTGTATAGGAGGAAAGAGTATGAAGAACAAGAAGCAAATTACCGTCAGAGGCATGAAAATTGCACCTTCGGTCTTCCTCAGTGCAGCCAAAGAAGTCCATTATCCATTCGTTGATAAAACCCGCACGATGACCGGGAGGGTCTCGGAAAATATTTGATCCGAGCATCTTCTGAGCCAGCTAAAACTGATCTTCTCAGAATAGCAGACCCGCTTCCTTGTGTCAACGAATCACAAGTGGTCTATACCGAAGCCGTCTGAGCGAAAAGAGAAGCCGCAAGCCGGAGGATGCGTTCGTAAAAGAGAATCACATCCGACTGTAAAAGAGTTCGGAACCATTACCAAGTATCGAAGATAGGAACGCACACACTGCCTGTAAGGATCGGAACCCCATCTATCGTGCAGGCCGATCAATGGAAAGTGCGGATGTGTACCATCGGAAATATCCGCGGTACGAAATCCTAATAAGGAGATTTAGTCCGATGTACTAACTGCTTTTGAATCAAACCAAATTCAAATAGGAGATACGGTCCAATGTACTAACTGTAATTTTATATCAATCAAAATCTAAACAGGAGATACGGTTCAATGTACTAAGTTGTATTCAGTCCAATATCAACGATAAATCTCAACAGGAGTATGGTCCAATGCAGTAATTTCTATTAGATAGATTCACTTTTTAACCATAATGTTCGGAGAGGATCGCAGAGATGCGATCCTCTTTTGGGTATGACGGGCATATCAATGCTCTGCGGTGAAAGTCCGCTGGGAGGTAGTTACCGACCAACCCAAGAGCGACTCCCAAGGTTTACATCGTGAGGTGTAGGCGAGAAGAAGGGATAAGGGTGATAATTTGGAAACAGTGGAAAGTGCCGAGCAAAAGGCTATGGGGATTGCTAAAGCTTGGAGTGCCCGATTGGATTGCACATAAGGTTGCGTATTGGGGTGACCACTACCAATTTGAAGCCTCGAAATCTGTTTCGAAAAGAGCCGTTTCCAAAGAAAAACTGACCAAGCGAGGCTTAGTCAGTCTTTCCGATTACTACCTAAAGGTAGCACATATTTAATTTTGAATTGAACCGCCGTATGCC
>CAZFJJ010000012.1:0-18780 GCA_964519075.1 uncultured Lachnospiraceae bacterium | reverse complement strand
GCATGCGCCAGCTTGTTCCAGTCCTCGGGGGTTAGCTTACCGCTGCGCAAAACGCCGCTCTCGATCAGCGCCTCGCTGGAGAGCATACGGGAGACCAGCTGAGTGGACGACATTTCCAATGAAAAGATGCAGACCGCTTTTTGGGTTTTGTGGGCGATATTGGTGGCAAGATTCAGACAGAAAGAGGTCTTACCCATACCGGGACGGGCACCCACCAGAACCAGGTCGCTCTTGCCCAGACCGATCAGCAGGCTGTCGATGGCGGAAAAGCCGGTGGAAACGCCCTTGGCTTCGTCGGGGTTCTGCGCAACCTCATGGATCTGACGGTGGGTCTCCAAAAGGACGTCGCGGATATGCTCGAAGTCCTTCTGCTCTTTATTCTGTGCAATATCAAAGACCTTGCTTTCGGCGCCGTTGATGATGTTGACGGCGTCGTCCTGCTCGGCGTAAGCGTCCTCGGTGATCTCGCCGCAGACCGCGATCAGCCGTCGCAGAAGTGCTTTATTTCGCACGATCTCGGCGTAGTCCTTGATGTTCTCGGAGGAGGGAACGATCTCTGCGATGGTGCGGATGTAGGATTTGGACTGTTCCAGATCGTACACGCCTTCCTGCACCAGCGCGTCCATCAGCAGGACGGGATCGATCTCTTTGGACTGCAGAAACAGCTTTTGCATGGCAGAGAAGATCTCCCGATGCTCCTCCAGATAAAAGTCCTCTACCGAGATCTGCGCGGCGATCTCGCTGATCTTCTGCGGATCCACTAAAATCGAGCCCAGTACGGATTGCTCTGCTTCCAGCGAAAAGGGAAGCTTTCGCTGATTGTTTTCAATCGCCATGACAGCTTATTCCTTTACGGTGACCTTGAGTTTTCCTACAACCTCGGGGTAGAGCTTGACCTCCAGCTGGCTGGTGCCGTACTCTTTGATGGGTCGATCCAGCACGATCTTGCGCTTGTCGATGGAGATGCCGTATGCCTCCTGCAGCTTTTCGGCGATCTCCTTGGAGGTGACCGAGCCGTACAGTCTGCCGTCACCGCCACAGGCGACCTTGATCTCTACGGTGATCTCGGCCAGCTTAGCGGCAAGCTCCTGTGCGGCAGCCTTTTCTGTTGCCAGCTTATACTGCTTGGCGGCTTCTTTATTTTTGAGATCGTTCATGGTCGATGCGCTTGCCTCGGTGGCAAGTCCCTTGGGGAAGAGGAAATTGCGGGCGTATCCGTCGGAGACGTTGATGACCTGCCCCTTTTTGCCCTGTCCTTTGACGTCTTGAGTCAGAATAACTTTCATATTGATTTAGTTCCTTTCGGTGGATTTTGAATCGACATCCAAGAATTGGTCGATGGATTCTTTGAGTTGTAGGAGGGCAGCCTCCATAGAGATGCCCGACATCTGGGTCGCTGCAGCGTCGTAATGACCGCCGCCGTTCAGGCGCTCCAGAATGACCTGTACGTTGATGGTGCCCGTGGAGCGGGCAGAGATACGGATGGCGCCGTCGATCTCGCAGAGGGCGAAGGACGCCAGCACGTTTTCGGCAGTCAGCAGCTTATCCGCCACCTTTGCCGCAATGATACGGTCAGCGCCGACGTTGTCCTGATAAGGGTTGACCGCGATGGCGATATACTTGCGGTAGCGGGCAATATTGATCTGAAAGCGAGCCTCCCGCTCCATATCGGTAAGGTCGGTGCGGAAGAGCTCCTGCACCTCGATGGGATCGGCGCCCTCACCGCGCAGATAGAGCGCGGCGGTGAAGGTACGCACGCCGGTGTTGATGGAGAAGCGCTTGGTGTCCAGAATAATGCCTGCGTACAGCAGCTCTGCCTCTTCCTTTTTCAGCGAACCCAGGGCTGCCTGCTCCAGGATCTCGGAGATCAGCTCGGAGGCAGAGGATGCGGAGGGCTCGATGTAGTACAGGGCAGGGGGGATCTCGAACTCACCGGTCATACGGTGATGGTCGATATAGACCACGCGATGTACGTTCTCTGCGATCAGCGGAGCTTCAAACTGCTTGGGATTGTTGACGTCGGTGATGATCAGCAGCGTCTTGGAGTTGATCAGATTCTGACCGGTTTCTGCATCAACGAAGATTTCGTTGTAAGCGGGGATGCCGGACAGCAGATCAAAGCATTTGGCCAGATTGGGATCCTTGCGGTCAATAATGATATTGCACTTGACCCCGCAGAGCATACAGAACTTCGCCGCGCCCACGCAGGAGCCGATGGAGTCGAAGTCGGGATTGCGGTGACCCATGATCAGTACGTTGCGGCTGTTAGAAACCAACGATGCAAGTGCTTGCGCAACGGTACGGGATTTGATGGTCGTACGCTTCTGCACCGTCTTGGTGATACCGCCGAAGATGTTGACGCCCTTGTCGGTTTTGACCACCGCCTGGTCGCCGCCGCGAGCAAGTGCCATTTCCAGCGCGGATTGCGCGCTCTTTTCCTTTTCGCTAAGGGTTTCGCCGACGGTCGAAGTACCGATGGAAATGGTTACGGGGAAGTAATTCGCGCCCACGCGTACCGAACGCACCTTTTCCAGAATTTCGAATTTATCTTCGATCAGAGACTGGAGATGATGTGCCTTGTACAGGAAGACGTACTTGTCGCGTTCGTAGCTTTTCAGAATGCCGTTGTAGCTGTCGGCAAATTCTCTCAGAACGATCTCAACCTGTGCTGCGGCAGAGCTGACGCTTTCCTGCTCGATTTGGATCAACTCCTCCAGGTTGTCAATGACGATATACGCCACCAGCGTTTCGTTTTCCATCTGGAAGGCCTTGGTTTCTTCCAGCTCGGTTATATCGTACCAGACGGTAACGAACAGATTGGCTGTAGAGGGAGAGGAGATGTGCCCCTTTATCTGATAGACGCGTTTGCCCACCGAGCATTTGAACTCCTCGCCGTTTTCCAAAGTGGAGAGAAGGGTCTCCATATTCACACCGGTCAGTGCGGGCAGGCGTTTGGTGGAAAGCTCCGATTCCCTGAGCATGGCACGGAACGCTTTATTGCCCCATTGGATATTGCCGGCTTCGTCACAGGCGATAATAGGGGTAACGATGTTATTGTACAGCCCCGAGCTGACGTCGGTGCTGTAATGCTTTTCCAAATCCATCTCGTAGTGCTTGAAATAGATCACGCGCAGAATCACCAAAGCCAGAACCGCCAATGCTACGAACAATGCCAGCACGAGGACGGTAGCGGGTACGGGAGACAGTAGATCGGAAGAGATCAATGCCTGTAGGATAAACAGATGGATCGCGGCGAGAACGCCCAATATCAGCAGACGGAGATTGTTTTGCTCTTTCAGCTTGGAGAATAGCTTTTTCATTCGGAGGTACCTCCTGGATCGTCAGGATCGTGATCGTTGCGGAAATCGGAGGAATGATCGTTGGAATAGAAATGCGGGGGAGGTGTTGGCGGATGTTTGGACGGAAATGCGGTCTGGACTGCTCCCAAGGTGGCCAGCAACAGAATCGGGATGGCCGCCGTGGTCATTAGAAGGACGAAAAGCAATCCGATAGTAGCGCAGCCGCAGCCGGGCTGGCGCATCAGGCGCTCCTTAAGAATGCGGCAACCGACGACGGTGAATACGGGAAGCAGGACGATAAACAGATTGTTGCATACGGTGGCAACGATCGTAAAGACAAAATGATCGATAGGGAAGAGCGTCAGCAAAAAGCTGCCCAGATAAACGAAGCTCAGCGGACGCCACACGGTCACCTGCCAGACGTTGAAGCGATCGTAACCGTACACGTAGCCCAGGAACACGCGACGCAGACAGGCGGTTGCCAGCCAAGCTACCAGCCATAGCATCATCAGAAATACGCCGGGCAAAATGGTGATCAGAGTGTCGAACAGAAGTGCAGGCGCACTTTCGGGATCGAGTTCGCTCAAAAAGAACGCGTCTGCGTTTTCCTGCAAAAGAGGCGTCAGGTAATCTACGAATATAGTCTTGACCTCGGTATAGAGCTGCTTGAAAACTGCAAAGGACAGCGAGCCTGCGCGTATCCAAAGCCCAAGCAGCAGTGCGCCCACCAGCGTAATGGTTATGGCAACGAACGCCCAGAAAATGCCGGCTGAGCGGCTGTTGCGCCGTCTGACGGTCAGCACCAGCAGTGCAGCGGCGGGAGCGAATGCAAATGCAGCAACCGCGTGAGCGGGCGAACGAAGAACGCCTACCAGTGCGGCAGGAACCGCGCCTGCCGCAAATGAATAAAGAAGAACCCGAACGTAGGATGCTCGGGGAACCGAGAGCGTTCCGACGGCAAGACAGCAGACCGATAGTGAGATGAATAGAATGCCGGTTGGCTGTAAACCGTACAGAAGCGCAAGTATGGAAGCAAGTGCCATATAGCAGCGTGCCGCGCCGCGGGTAGGCATCTTGCGATTGTTCATTTGATCCATATGAATACTCCTGTTTTTACAATAAATATAGTATAGCACATTTTTGCGCAATTGTAAAGCAAAAATCCGAAAAAGTCTTGACTAATTTACAAAAAAAGTATATACTATCAGTATAAGGAAAACGGCAGGACGAAAAGTCGCATTTCCCGCCGCTTCCGATTGCAGAAATGGAGCGTATTATGGCAGATTTTATCGAAAAGAAGCCTACCGAGCTTTCCGAAAACGTATTCAGTGAAATTGGCAGCCGTTGGATGCTGCTGACCGCATACGATGGCGCAAACCATCGCGTCAACGCGATGACCGCCAGCTGGGGCGGTATGGGCGTTCTGTGGAACCGTCCCGTGCTTTTCGCCTTCGTCCGTCCGCAGCGCTATACCTACGGTCTGCTGAACGGTTCGGACGTCTGCTCCGCTTGCTTTTTGGAGGACGGACACCGTCCCGCTCTGCAGATCTGCGGAACGAAAAGCGGCAGAGACACCGATAAGATGGCAGAGAGCGGGCTGACCCCCGTGGAGCTTGGCGGCGTATGGGGATTTGCAGAAGCGGCTCGCGTGATGAAGCTGAAAAAGCTGTTCGTCGCCGACATGGAAAAGGATAACTTCCTGGATCCCGCGCTGCTCAAGAACTATCCCACCGAAGATTATCACCGGGTATTCGTTTACGAGATCGAGACGGTGTACGAGAAAGTATAAAGTTAAAACAGGAATGAATTATGGAAAAATATCTGGAAGCAGGAAAAATCGTCAACACCCACGGCGTGAAGGGTGATCTGAAGGTAGAGTGCAGATGCGACGACCAGGTGGTCTTCGCATCGCTCTCCACGCTGTATCTGAAAAAGGGCGGGGAATATATTGCCTACCGCTGTACCAAGAATCAGCCGATGAAGCATCTGATGCTGGTACATCTGGAGTCGGTGGACACCATGGAGGACGCGATCCTCCTGAAAAATCGCTCGCTTTACGCTGACCGTGAGGATTTTGATCTTCCCGAAGGCAGCTACTTCATCGCCGACCTGTTGGGGACGCCGGTCTATAACGAGCATACCGGCGAGTGCTACGGCAAGCTCACCGACGTGACCAATCACGGCGCAGGCGACATCTACGAGATCACCCGCCCCGACGGAACGAAGGCGCTGGTGCCCGCAGTTCCCGTTTTCGTCAGCCGAACGCTGCCGGGAGAGGGTGTCTATCTCACCCCTATCGAGGGACTGATCTGATGAATTTCCACGTACTTACTCTTTTTCCCGATATGATCCGCCGGATCACCGGCGAGAGCATCATCGGCAGAGCGCAGGAAGCGGGATTGATCTCGGTGAAAGCCCACAACATCCGTGACTATTCCAAGGACAAGCACCGCAGAGTGGACGATACTCCGTACGGCGGCGGAATGGGAATGCTGATGGCGGCGCCGCCGATCTACGATTGTTATTCGGCGGTGAAGGATCAGCTCAGCGGCAGGACCCGCGTGATCTATCTCTCTCCGCAGGGGACGGTCTTTTCGCAGAAAAAAGCGGAAGAGCTGAAGCAGTACGATAACCTCATCCTGCTGTGCGGTCACTACGAAGGCGTGGATCGCCGCGTGATCGACGAGATCGTGGAGGAAGAGATCTCCATCGGTGACTACGTGCTCACCGGCGGAGAGTTGCCCGCCTGTATTCTCATTGATGCGGTAGCGCGGCTGTGCGACGGCGTGCTGGCCGACGCATCCTGCTACGAAAACGAAAGCATTGCCAGCGGCGCACTGGAATATCCCCAATATACCCGTCCCGTGGAGTATCACGGAATGCGGGTGCCCGAGGTTCTGCTGTCCGGCAATCACGCCGACATCGAAAAATGGCGGCGGGCTGAGGCGCTAAAGCTCACCCGCAAAAACCGACCGGATCTTTTGTAGGATCCGATAAGATTAAACACCGGGAGGTGTAAGCAATATATGGCGAAACGTAAATCTGCGGCACATACGCAAGACGCTTCTCACAGCAGTCTCCTTTTGCATCTGTTGCACCGTGGGCTGTCAAAATTGAAAAATATTTTCGCTAAATCTGTGATCCTACAGTTTATTAGCAGCTACGATCGGATGGAAGCTTGCGCTTCCGACTCCTTTATCGTTCGGTTGTTCCGAAATATCAAGAATCGGATTCGGAAGAAATTTGCCAAAAAGCCCAGACGTGAGCTGGGCACCGAACAGATCAGTCCTAACGAGGTAGGCATCTTCTCGCCCGCCACGCTACCCAGATCTATAAAGAATCGGATCGGGGAAGCCGTGGAAGAGAGCAGGGTGCTGGGGACTGCCAAGCGGCTGCTTCAGCGCCTGCTGTACGTTCCCATGATGTCGTACGGTGTGTTTATTTTTTCCTTCGGACTGTTCACCACCGTTACGCAGGCGATCCTTTATTTCCTGCTGGGGGCGAACGACGGAGCTGCGCTGGATCTGTTCGTGGGACTTGCGCTGGTGCTTTTGTCATTGCCGGTGATCTTTAAGGGATACGAGCCTATGATCGAGCATTTTGGCGAGAGCGTGATCGGAAACCTGATGTTCCGCGTGTTTCAGAAGACCCGTCTGACCAAGGAAGTAAAAACCTCTAAGCCTACGTTCCTCTTTTTTATAGCAGGCACGGCAGTCGGATTGCTTACCTACTTTGCGCCTCCTCTTTGGTTGCTGTTGGCAATCGGCTTGCTGATCGCGGCAATATGTGTGCTCTACGTTCCCGAGACGGGTGTTTGTCTGATCCTGTTTTTCTTTCCCTTTTTCAGCGGGGTAGAGCACGCCTCCTCGCTTTGCGCAGGCGCGATCCTGTATACCGGGATCTGTATGCTGCTGAAGGTGATCGTGGGCAGACGGAGCATGTCCTTCGGCTTGCTGGACGGTGCGGTGCTGATGTTTGGTTTGATCGTTCTGTCCACGGGAATGGCAGGGGATGCTTCGGCTGACGGTGCGTTGCTGTATGTCGGGATGATTTCCGGTTATTTTACATTGTCCAACCTGTTGCGCAGTCCTGCGTGGATCAAGCGAAGCTTGGCAGCGCTGACGGTGTCGTCTTTGTTGGTTACCGTTACCGGTATTCCGTCGTTATTCTGGAATTATAACGTGCAAATCGCGCTTTTGAACGATCCGATAATCGCAACCATTTATTTGCTGGCAGTTACGCCGATCGCGTTGGCAATGCTGGCGCAATCGGAGCGAGCGCGGGTGAGATTGCTCTATTTTCTCGTTTTAGTAGCCGATATAGCCTATTTGCTGCTTTTGGGTTCCCCCGCAGGCGTTTTTGCGCTTTGCATAGAATTGTTGGGGTTCTTCCTGTTTTATACCCGTAAAACATGGACGGCGTTGGTTATATTGGTTCTGCTGCTGCCCTTCGTCAGTTATTTCTTTCTGCCGGATTTCCGCGCGCTTGTCGATCAGCTGACGGCATCGGGCAGAATGGAGCTGAACAGAGCTCTGTTCGGCGTGTTGGGTCAAGCACCGCTCACCGGAATCGGTATGAGCGATTCGGTTCTGATGGAAGCGATCGCGTTTGAGACTGCAGTGGATCTATCACAGAGTAGTACGTGGATTCGATTGTTGGTACAGGTGGGCGTGCCCGGTCTGCTTGCATTCCTCTTGTTCGTCCTGCTATGGTACGCATCCGGGTTCACGCTGCTGCGCAAGCATAGCGCGAAGGAAAACTCGGTTTGTATGCATCTGGCGTTGCTGTTTTCACTGACCGGTTTGTTGATCGTCGGAAATGCGATATATCTTTGGAGCGACAGCCGAATGCTCCTGCTGTTCTGGATGCTGGCGGGAATTTCCCGTGCTTTGCAGCGCGTAGCCAAGCGGACGGAGGAATTATCGTCGGATTTGTCTGAAGAAAAGCGGCAAGACGGAATTCAATCCGTGGATATGGAACTGACCGTTTTGCAAACGGTGTGGAAACCGGACGTTGACGAATCGTCCGGGGAAAGGATATAATGATATGAGCAATAAATCCAATACCAGATCCTCCGGGCGAAAGATCAACCCGGTTGACGCAGTGATTGCCATCGTCTTTTTGCTGTCCGTGGTAGCGACGGTATATCTGACGGTTTCGCTGGTGTTTTCGGATCAGCAAAACGACGGCGGTTCGGGCACTCCCGTTGAATACCGTCTGTCCATTGAAAACGTAGACGTGGAACGCTACGGTATCACGCTGAATGAACAGGCAGGAACTGCGGAATGCGATTTTCTGAAGATCGGTGATACAATATATTCGGACGACGGCGCTGATGTGATCGGCAAACTGGTATCCATTCAGTATGAATCGTCCACCGGCTCTACCGGAATGAGCGACGGCGATGGAAATCTGGTCTATGCGGAATATCCCGGGAAAATAGATCTGATTCTGACCGTTCGCGCCGAACTGTCGGATGACACGTTAACGGTGGGCGAGCTGAGTCTGCGGATCGGAAAACAGATTTCCTTCCATTCCGCAAGCTATTTTGCATCGGCAGAGATCATATCCGTCGATACGGAGGTGGAATAAATGGCTGCACAGAATAAAGTTCGGTTTAACGTCGTAGATTTTCTTCTGATTTTGCTGGTGATTTTGTCGGTTGTTGCGCTGTTCCTGCGCCCTCAGGTTTTGGAGAAGATCGGTGAAATGACGGCTACGGAGACCGTTGTGGTGAATTTTTACGCCGATCGGTTGTCGGAATCGGAATGCAACGCCATTTCGGTGGGAGATTCATTGGTAATAGGGGACGGCGAGTACGGAGAGCTGCTGTCCTATACGGTTCAGCCATATCAGACTTTTCAACTGATCGAATCGGACGCGGGATCCGAAAGTGCCTTTTTCAAGGAGGTTACCGAGCCTGATCTGTATACCGTCAAGGGGCAGATCAGATTGACCGGAACCCGGAAGGAGGATGGCTTCCACGTAGGCGGTAATTTGCCGGTCGGAGTAGGCAGTATCTTGGAAATTCAGTCGGTTTCGTACATTTTAACATTAGAAATCGTCGGAATTTCCTGAAAGTTTGTACACTTTTTTTGCTTCCGAAGTATTGATTTTGCGACATGGATTTGCTATAATACATCCAGTATGACTATGCCGTAAACTTGCGGCTTCTAATAGGTATGAGAACAGGAGCGTAATCAATGATCAACCGCGAAGTAACCATTCAAAATGCAGTAGGTCTGCACGCAAGACCTGCAACCTTCTTCATTCAGAAGGCAAATGCATATAAGAGTTCGATTTGGGTAGAGTGCAATGAGCGTAAGGTCAATGCCAAGAGTCTGCTCGGCGTCCTTTCTATGGGAATCGTAAAGGACATGACCATCACCCTGATCGCAGACGGCAGTGATGAAGAGGAAGCTCTGGACGGTCTGTGCAAGTTCCTTTCCGCCGAACTGACCGACTGATTTTCCCAATTCACAGTTTCGAAAAGCAGACCGCAGGCGCGGTCTGCTTTTCGGTTTAGGGAGAAAGGAAGATAAACGTGGAGCGAAAAACTCGCGCACAGCTGAAAGAAAAAGCCAATCGACTCCCGCTGACCCCCGGCGTGTATATCATGCACGGCGAAGGCGGCAGGATCATATACGTGGGAAAATCCAAGGTGCTGAAAAGTCGCGTTTCTCAATATTTCGGTGATAACGAGAAAAACGTCAAAACCGAAAAAATGGTCAGTGACGTCTGGGATTTCGACTATATGCTCACCGACACCGAAATGGAAGCCCTTGCGCTGGAAAACAAGCTGATCAAGCTGCACAAGCCCAAATACAACATCCTGCTGAAGGACTCCAAGAGCTATCCGTATATCAAGGTCAATCTGCAAAAGCCCTATCCTACGGTGGAGTTTACCCGCAAACGCATTGCGGACGGGGCAAAGTATTTCGGTCCCTATTCGGGCGCCACCGTGGCAGGTGCGATCCTCAAAACGGTGCAGAAGACCTTCTGTCTGCCTACCTGCAAGATGGAATTCCCTCGGGACATCGGCAAGTCGCGCCCCTGCCTGTACAGTCATATCGGACAGTGCTGCGCTCCCTGTAGCGGTCAGCTTTCCGAGGAAGCCTATCGGGAGCGCTTTCCCGAGGTGATCTCGTTTCTGCGGGGCAATTACGGCGAGGTCAAGAAGAGCCTTACCGATAAGATGCTGTTCGCCTCCGAGAATCTCCTCTTCGAAACTGCGATGGAATACCGCGACCGTATAGCCGCGCTGGACAGCCTTTGGGAGCGGCAAAAGGTAGTGGGCGCTCCCGACACCGAGTACGACGTGCTGGCACTGCATACGGGCGATATTTGCTCCTGCCTTGCCATCTACTACGTTCGCGGCGGAGCGGTCATCGATTCGGATAATCACATCTTCACTGCCGATAAGATCGTGGATGAAAGTGCGATCGTTTCCTTTATCGGCGAGCTTTACACGCACCGTGAGTATATTCCCAAGACCCTGCTCGTCGGTTTTTCCATGGAAGAAGAGAACCGCACCATGCTGGAGAGCTATCTTTCCGCTCACGCCGAATACAAGGTAAATCTCCGTATCCCGCAAAAGGGCGATCTGTACAAGCTTTGCCAAATGGTAGAGGAGAACGCCGCGCTCCACGCCCGTCAATATATTGCGGACAGCGAGCGCGATCACTCGGTGCTGGAAAAGCTGGCAAAGATGCTGGATCTGCCCGTCACCCCGCTGCGGATCGAGGCCATCGACATCTCCAACTACGGTGACGAGCATATCACCGCAGGTATCATCGCCCTGGAGGAAGGAAAGCTCTGTAAAAAGAACTACCGCACCTACAAGATCCATACCACCGACGGTCAGGACGACTACGGCGCCATGCGCGAAGCGCTTTCCCGCCGCTTTGCCCATCGGGACGAGCAGCCGCTGCCCGATCTGTTGCTGCTGGACGGTGGAAAGGGTCACGTGGGCGTGGTCAAGGAGCTTTTGCGCGAACAAGGGATCGTGCTTCCCGTGTTCGGTATGGTCAAGGATGATTTCCACAAGACCCGCGCGCTCACCGACGGCGAGAACGAGATCAGCATTGCCCGTGAGCAGGCGGTGTTCGTGTTCATTTATAAGATTCAAGAAGAGGTTCACCGATTTACCATCGGCAGGATGCAGGGGGCCAAGCGGAAGGAGATGAAACGCTCCACGCTGGAGGACGTCAAGGGCATCGGCCCCAAGAAAGCGCAGCTTTTGCTGAAGCAAATGGGCACGCTTACTGCAATCAAGAAAGCTACCTTAGCAGAGCTTGCTGCGCTGGACGGCATTTCACAAGCTGATGCAGAAGCGATCCGCGCGCATTTTGATCAAGCATATGGCAAGAAATAAACATTTTCGTAAGTTTGAGGAGTTCCGAGGGCAGAGCTCTTTGAAGAAAGGATGAATTATGATGCGAATCATTACCGGAAGTGCAAGAGGCACGAAGCTGGAAACGCTGGACGGCGAGGAGGTCACCCGCCCCACGCCCGAGCGAATCAAGGAAGCCGTATTCAATATGCTGGCGTTCGACCTGGAGGGCAGACGGGTGCTGGATCTGTTTGCAGGCTCCGGACAGATGGGTCTGGAGGCACTGTCCCGCGGCGCGGCGTCCGCCGTGTTCTGTGATCATAACAGACAGGCGGTCGAGATCGTCAAACGCAACGCCCAGAAGACCAAGCTGGCACAGCAGGCGCGGATCGTAAATTCCGATTACAAAGCCTTCATCCGTTCCGCGGAAGGGAAGGAGCAGTTTGATATTATCATCCTGGATCCCCCCTACGCCTCCAATATGGTGCAGGATGCCATCGACCGTATCCTGCGGGCAGGCGTTGCGTCCGAGCGGGCTATTTTCGTCTGCGAGAGCGACAAAGCCGAGCCGTTTCGGGGAGAGGGACTGACGCTCCACCGTCACAACCGCTACGGCAGGATCTACGTGACCGTTCTGCTTAGCGGCGAAGAGAGCGAGGAGGATGCAGAATGAAACGAGCCCTTCTCACCGGCAGCTTTGATCCTCCCACGCTTGGTCATATCGACGTGATCCGCCGCACAGCCGCGATCTTTGACGAGGTGGTGGTGTGCGTCTGCCACAACAGCGAAAAGAGCGGATCGTTTTCTCCTGACGTGCGAATGGAGATGCTTCGCCGCTCGCTTGCCGACTGTCCCAACGTCTCGGTGGATTATTGCACCGGACTGGTGGCGGATTACGCCGCCGCCAACTCGATCGATGTGATCGTTAAGGGCGTGCGCTCCGCCGCAGACTACGAATACGAGGAGATGATCGCACGGGTGAATCTCCTGAACGCGCCCGTAGAGACGATGTTCATCCCTGCCGATCCCGCCTATCGCTTTATCTCCTCCACCGTAGCAAGAGAGATGATCCGTTACGGCAGAGCGCTGGATAAGATTCTGCCTCCCGCGGTCATCGAACTGCTTCAACAATAATCGGTAGAATCCTCATAATTCCCTCCCGATTTTTCCCCCGTCGCTATGACGGCAAGGAAAGAATCGGGAGGGAATTTCTTGCTTGATGATGGAAAAGAATGGAAAATACGAACAAAAATTCAACCTCGAGTGAAACGCTGTAAAAAGATGTTTTATCTTGTCGAAAAAAGATGAGAAAACCGCCGTTGGGGCTATGAGTTCCTCTTGCAAATAAATGGGAGTTATTTTATAATATTGGTGAGCAAAAGGGAGAGAAATGGGGTAAAATCCCATTGGAGGGAGGAAGATGCGATGCTGGGAAAGCATAAACATACCATTGACACTAAAAATCGTATATTTCTTCCTGCCAAATACCGGGACGAGCTGGGAAACGATCTGGTGGTAGCCAAGAGCATTACCGGCGATTGCCTGCGCGTGTACACCTCCGCAAACTGGGAGAAATACGAGGCTAAGATCCGTGAGCTGCCCGAGATCGAGGCAGAGGAGGCTTCCTTCTGGCTCACCACCAACGCCGAACGCGTTCGGGTGGACGATCAGGGACGTATTGCGATCCTCTCGGATTACAGAGAATACGCCAATCTGGACAAAGAGATCATCAGCTGCGGACGCGGCGAATATATGGAGATTTGGAACGCCAAGACCTTCGAGGACAGACAGGCTTCGGTAGACGTCTCCAAGCTTCGCGACGCACTGCGGAAGAGAGGATTCTGAGATGGCAGAGTTTTCGCACTATTCGGTCATGCTCCCCGAGTGCATGGAGGCACTGCGGGTGGGGGACGGAATCTATATAGACTGCACCGCAGGCGGCGGCGGTCACAGCTTTGCCATTGCCTCTCGTCTGAACGGTAACGGACGGCTGATCGCCATCGATCAGGACGCCGACGCCATCCGTGCGGCAGGCGAACGTCTGGCGCCTTACAGCGACCGCGTAACGCTGGTGCGCTCCAACTTCTCAGAGGTGGCTTCGGTTGCCCGCGATCTGGAGCTGCCCAAAGTACAGGGCGCGCTCATCGACCTGGGCGTTTCCTCCTATCAGCTGGACACTGCCGAACGTGGCTTCTCCTATATGCAGGATGCACCGCTGGATATGCGGATGAATCAGGACGCACAGCTGACCGCGTGGCAGGTGGTCAATGAGTATTCCGAAGCAGACCTGAAGCGCATTCTGTACAACTACGGCGAAGAGCAGTTTGCTCCCCGCATCGTTTCCGCAATCGCCAAAGCGAGAGCGGACAAGCCTATTGAAACTACCGGTGAACTCACCGCGATCATTAAATCCGCTATCCCGGCCAAAGCAAGAGACGGCGGACACCATCCTGCCAAGAAATCCTTCCAGGCGATCCGCATCGAGGTCAACCACGAGCTGGACATCATCGAGCCCACGCTCCGCGCACTCTGTGATCTTTTGGCACCCGGCGGACGGCTGGCGGTTCTGACCTTCCACTCGTTGGAGGATCGGATCGTCAAGCAGACCTTTGCATCTCTTGCACAGGGATGTACCTGTCCCCCTTCCTTTCCCGTGTGTGTGTGCGGAAAGAAGCCGCAGGGAAGGGTGATTACCCGCAAACCGCTGCTTCCTTCCGAAGCCGAACTTACCGAAAATCCCCGCTCTCGCAGCGCAAAGCTGAGAGTATTTGAAAAACTCTGACGGCAGATCTGCCGTACACTTCAGAAAGAGGAAATTGCTATGAATCAGAATACCACCAATAAGCCTACCGTACGCGATACCGAAGACGGCAACGTAGAACAGCTTCGCTCTGCCGAGATCATGGTAAAGTCCTCGAAGCCCCACAAGAACGGGACCGTGGGGAAAGCCCCTAAGCGCCGTCGCGAAGGCACGGTACGCTCCAATCAGAAGAAGGTGTTCCCCTTGGGAACCGTTCTGCTCCTTGCCGTTACCACGCTGCTGTTGATGATGATGGTCAGCAACTACGTGGTGATCAACGAGTATACCCACGAGGTGTCCGAGCTGCGCTCCGAGCTTCAGACGCTGAACAAGGAAAAGGACAAGCTGTCCAGCGAGCTGGATCAGAAGAACGACTATATGACCATGGAGCAGTACGCCTCCTCCGTGCTGGGCATGGAGAGCGATGAAACTGCTGAAAAGGTTTATATCGAAGTGGATGAAGACGACTCCATCGAGGTTTTTGAGGTGGAAGAAGACGGCACCAAGGGTGTGATCGCCACCGTCATGTCTGCTCTCTCTCAGAATTTTATTGAGGCGTGGAATACTCTGACCGACGGCGAATAAGTATGGAATAGCGATTTGAGAGCCAGGCTTGCAGACCCGCCTGCTCTCATTTTGCTTGTATGCTCCTTTCTAATCCGACGAAGAGACCGAAAAATCAATTGATGCAAAGGTGAACCATGAAAATCCAGAAATTCAATTCCATAGACGGACGGGCGCTGATCTGGCTCGGTGTGATGGGCGTGGCCTGCCTGATCGTTCTTTCCCGACTGTTTTATATGCAGTATGTGCAGTATGATTATTATCAGTCTAAAGTGATCGATAATATACAGCAGGAGTCGGCGATCCCCGCCGAACGCGGTTCTATCTATGATGCGAATAAAAATCCGCTTGCGGTTAACGTGACCACCTACCGACTGTTCGTGTCGCCCGTGGACATTCAGGCGGCGGGGACGGCTAAAGACGTATCGAGATATCTTGCCGATTATCTCGATCTGGACTACGAAACGGTATACAAAAAGACGCAACGGGAAAACATGAAAGATATTACCGTGCAGAGGGATCTGACCGAAGAGCAGGCAGAGGATATCCGTGCGTATATTTCCGAAAACGCCTACCAAACGCAGATCTATTTGGAAGCCACCGATAAACGCTATTACCCAATGGGAACGCTGGCGGCCAGCATCGTGGGTGCGATGGGTACCGACGGCGGTCTGTTCGGCCTGGAGCTGGAGTACGACGAATATCTCACCGGTACCCCCGGTCGGTATATTACCACCAAGGACGCCCAAAGCGGCGGTATGCCCTCCGATTTTGATACCCGCATCGATGCGGAGGACGGCCTGTCAGTCATTACCACCATCGACTCCAACATCCAAAGTATGTTGGAGGGTCAGCTGAAGGCGGCGTATGAGTATGCCAAAGCAGCAGAGAAGGTAACGGGAATCGTGATGGATCCCAATACCGGTGCTATTTATGCAATGGGTACCTACCCCAGCTTTGATCTGAACGATAAGTATACGCTGAATGATTATTATCAGCAAAAGTACGATGCATGGATCTTTGATGCCAGTAAGTATCCCGATGGGACAACCGAAGAAGCGGCCAAGAACGAATACTACTGGGAATGCGTATACGCAATGTGGAACAACAAAGCGGTATCCACCTTGTACGAGCCGGGCTCAACCATGAAAATGATGACGACCGCGATGGCGCTGGAAGAAAGTAAGGTGACGTTCTCCACGCAGTTTTCCTGCTCCGGCGCATTGGTGGTCAGCAATCAGACGATTCATTGTCACAAAACGACAGGTCACGGAACAAGAACTTTCAATAAGCTATTGCAGTTTTCCTGCAATCCTGCTATAATGCAGGTAGCGGCTAAATTGGGCAGCAGTAAATTCTATTCCTATTTTGAATCATTCGGATACACCTCGCTGACCGGAGTGGATCTTCCCGGAGAGGAAGCGGGTCTTTACGTAGGTCTGTCGGGCTTCAACGCGGTAGAGCTTGCCTGCTACAGCTTCGGACAGACGTTCAAGACCACGCCCTTGCAGCAGTTGACCGCAGTCTGTGCTATCGCCAACGGTGGCAATCTGGTGACTCCCTACGTGGTCAGCTCGCTGGTTGACAGCAACGGCAACGCACAGGTGACCTACGAGCCGAAAATCAAACGGCAGGTGGTCAGCAGCGCGGTGTGCGAGAGTATTATGACCGTGCTGCAGGACGGCGTATACAGCGGCGACGGCGTAAAGAATGCTTATGTAGCAGGCTATCGGGTAGCGGCGAAGACCGGTACTTCGGAAAAACGAGACTCTACGGATAAAACGGCGCGAATCGGTTCCTGCGTGGCAGTTGCTCCGGCGGACGATCCACAGGTCTGTGTGATCATTATCGTGGACGAACCGCAGATCAGCAATAAGTACGGCAGTAACGTTGCGGCTCCGTATGCGGGTGCGCTGATCGAACAGGTTCTGTCCTACCTGGGCGTAGAACGCAAATACACGGAAGAAGAAGCCGCCCGAATGAGTGTGACGATCAGCAATTATAAGGGATTGGATCTGGAAAAAGCGATCCAGAACGTCTCTTCTGCCGGTCTGACCTACGAGGTCTTGGGAACCGGCAATACGGTGACCTCTCAGATCCCCGCTGCAGGGGAAACGCTTACCAATATGAGCGGTAAGATCTATTTGTATACCGGCGGTGAAACAGCAACCGGTACGGTTACCGTCCCGGATCTTGTCAATAAAACGGTTGCCGGTGCCATCAAGCAGCTACAAGGCTTGGGGCTCAATGTGCAGCTGACCGGTGTAACGAATTATACGGCAGGCACGGATGCGACTGTCATTTTGCAGACTCCCGTTGCAGGAACGGAGCTTCCAAAGGGCAGTATCGTAACGCTGGAGTGCCGATATCTGAACGAAACCGACGGCGGTTAAAATCACAGACGAGCGAAAGGTGGATGAATCTATGACGATTAAAGAATTGTTGTCCGGAGTAAACACAGCGGCGTTTCACTGCGCTGAAGACCTACCGATTACCGGCGTGACCGGCGACAGCAGAAAGGTGAAGCCCGGCTTCGTTTTTCTCTGCATTGCGGGAACGAAGGTTGACGGCCATCAATTTATCGGCAAAGCAGCCGAGTGTGGCGCAGTCGCCGCCATCGTGGAGTATATTCCCGAGGGCTGCCCCATTCCCTGTATCGTTTGTCCCGATACCCGCCTGGCCGCCTCCTTCGTCTTCTCCAATTGGTTCGGAAGACCGCAGGAGTCCATGAAAATGATCGGTATTACCGGCACCAACGGTAAGACCAGCACTACCTATATGCTCCGCTCCGTTTTTGAAGCGGCGGGCAAAAACGTAGGCGTGATCGGAACGATCCAGATCACCTGGGCAGGGAAGAGCGTAGATATGGGCATGACCACTCCCGATCCCGAGCGTCTCTTCGGCACGCTGGCAGAAATGCGGGACGACGGCGTAGAGTACGTCTTTATGGAGGTCTCCTCTCATTCACTATGCCTGGGCAGAGTTGCCCCCATCCATTATGCCGCGTCCGCCTACACCAATCTGACCCCCGAGCATTTGGATTTCCACAAGACGATGGAAGAGTACGCCGCCGCCAAGGAGATCCTGTTTACCAAATCCGACTTTGGCGTATTCTGTACCGACGACGACTTCGTTCAAGCAGCCGCAGAGAAGAAGCTGTGTAAAACTTATACCGTGTCCACCAAGCACGACGCAGATTATTCCGCAAAGAATATCGCCTACGAGTCCATGGACGGCGTTTCCTATACGCTGGTGACCCCCGAAGGCAGAGAATTGCAGATCACCTGCCCCATCGCAGGTCGCTTTACGGTCAACAATACGCTGGGTGCGATCGTGCTGTCCCTTCTGTTGGGAATCGACGAGACCACCGTCCTTTCCGCCATTGCAACTATGGGCGGCGTACCGGGACGGATCGAGCGAGTTACACCTCCTTCGCTCCCCTTCAGCGCGGTGATCGATTACGCCCACACTCCCGACGCGCTGGAGAACGTGATCAACGCGCTCCTGCACTCTCGTAAGGAAGGGCAGAAGCTGACCGTCCTGTTCGGCTGTGGCGGCGACCGCGATAAGACCAAGCGTCCCGTCATGGGCGAGATCGCAACCCGACTGGCCGATCGTACCGTCATCACCAGCGACAACAGCCGCAGCGAGGAGCCGGAGGACATCATTCGTGATATCCTTGCAGGCATCCACCCCAATAAGTCTCACGTGGTGATCGTGGATCGCAGAGAGGCCATCGCGTACGCTGTTGAAACGGCGGAGGAGGGAGAGATCGTCCTCATCGC
>CAZFJJ010000011.1:0-19067 GCA_964519075.1 uncultured Lachnospiraceae bacterium | reverse complement strand
GGAACCTTCTTTCAAGAAGGTTTCGGGTCGCCATTGGCGAAACGAGGGCGAAGCCCTTAAATAAAAAACGGGGCAAAAGCCCCGTTTTTGATTTAGAGATCAATCGTCTGAAGTCCGGCGGCTTCCAGCTTTTCCTTGTTGCCTACGGCGCAGACGGTGGCACTTTGCATCAGAGCTTCCAGCTTGTCGGCGTAAGCGGCGATCTCGGCGGGAGTGGTGGCCAGGATCTCTGCACGGGTCTTCTGACGGAAGTCCTCGGTGATGCCGCTGAAGTAGTGACCGTCGGCGGCAGAGCCCTTTTGGGACGCGCTCATGGGACGGTCTACGCCTGCCATGGTGGAGATGATGTACTGATCCACCGACTCGGCGGTCTCGAAGGAGCGCAGGTATGCGGGGATGGCTGCGTAAGCGGCCAGCGTGGGAGCGGCGGCAGGGTCGCGGTAGGACGCCATGTAGTAAGCGCCCGTTGTGTTGGCGCCGAACTGGATGCCGTAAGCACCGCCCTTGACACGGACTTCATTCCACAGGTAATCGTAGGTCAGGATCTTGGAGAGAACCTGCATAGAACCGCTGTACTCCATCGTACCCAGATAGCTGCCGCCCTCGGCTACGTAGCAAACGCCGGAGGGGATGGCGATGCCCTGTGCGGGCGCGGATGCCTTGGGCATTGCCAGAGGAGCGGGCTTCTCGCTGCCTGCGGGCAGATCGAAGGATGCCATCAGTTCGTCCATCTTGGCGATCTGGCCTTCTGCGGTCAGGCTGAGGGTCAGATTCGCCTTGGTGAAGATCTTTTCGCACAGAGCGCTTAGCTTGGCGGCCAGATCGTCGTAACGCTCGTCGAAATGATCGGCGAGATCACAGAGGAAGCGGTAGTAGGTGAGTCCGTGAAGGGCGGCGTTGCTGGCGCCGTCGGCAGATAGAGTAGCGAAGATCTCGCCCAGTGCGGCGGAGTTACCGCTGTTGATATAGCGCATCCGATTGCCGTTGCGGCTCTGGAGCACGATCATGCCGATCTCGTCCTTTTTCATCAGAGTGGAGGTCAGCACTTCCTTCACGATAGCGGGGGAGTAGGCGATCTCGTCGTCCATAGTAGCGGTGTGCACGGTGAACTGAGGAATGCAACGGTCAATGTCGCCTGCGATGGGCTGAGTGCCGGTACCGCAGGAGAATTCGCCCAGCTTCAGACCGATCTCACAACGCAGCTGGTTGGCGGTGTGGGATGCGGTGGAGACGTTGCCCAGCAGCTCGGAGAGCAGGCTTGCGTAGGGTAGCTCCTCGGGAGTCAGACCCGACAGGTCGAAGTAATACTTCAGATAGCTGATCTTCTTGGTGAACAGCTCGTGGTTCAGCAACGGAATGCCTGCCGCAGAGGTGATCTCGATGGGTAGCTCGGTGCCCTTTTCGCGGATGTCGGAGAGAGCGAGCCTCGGCAGAGTCGCCTTGTCCTCGGGGGTGTCGCCGGAGGACTGGTATTCGATCAGATCCTGCATCTGCTTGACGGTGGCGGCCACCTCTTCCTCGGTCATGGCAGCCTTGAGGGCGGCAAAGCGTGCGGCTTCTGCCTCGGCTTCCTCTTTGGCGAGGGTGTAGGAAGGAAGGGTGGAGATGAATGCGGTGTGCTTGCTGGACAGGATCTTGGTCTTCAGAAGGTTTTCGAAGTAGCCGTTCTCCAGCCCTGCTTTCATGTTCTCCAATGCCTTTTCAAAGGTGATGGCGGCGGCAGGATCTCCTCCGTAGAGCCAGGTGTCCAGCATGGTCAGACCGTAGCCGAGGCCTGCAGGAGAGCCGTTGTTGTTGCCGCGACGGAGGTGGAACTCGGTCTGGTGCAGAACTGCGGCGATCTGCTGATGATCCAGACCATTCTCGGCGTAATCGGTGAGGGTGTCCATCAGCAGCTTGTAGAACTCTTCCTTCTTATCGGCTGAGGTCTTGCGGAGCTGGAAGAAGGCAAAGGGCTGGGCGATGCCGTCCATAACGTAGGCGTAGAAGTCCTGACCCATACCGCTTTCCATAAACTTTTTCTTCAGAGGAGAGTCGTTGCCCGATGCGATGGCTTCGAAGAGGATGGACATTGCCAGATTCTCTTCGGTGTCGGCGTAAGTGCCGGTGACGGCGGCGTAAGCCAGATACGCGCTTTCCTCTTCCTTGTCGCTTTCGGCGGCAGGATAGTAGGTCACCTTGTCCATATTGCAGACAGGCTCCTGCAGAGCAATGGGAATCGCCTTATTGATGCGGTTGTACTTGCACAGATACTCGTCGTTGATGAACGCCAGACGCTCGGTCACGTCCATATCGCCGTAGAGGAACATATAGCTGTTCTCGGGGTGATAGTAGGTGTTGTGAGCGTCTTTGAACTGCTCGTAGGTCAGATCGGGGATGTTCACGGGATTACCGCCGGAGCAGTGACGGTAGCAGGTGTCGGGGAAGAGTGCCTGCTTAACTGCCTCGAAGTTGCGGGTGTCCACAGAGGCGAAGGAGCCCTTCATCTCGTTGTAGACGACGCCCTTGCAGGAGGCGGTACCGTTCTCGTCGATCTCGGTGTGCCAGCCCTCCTGCAGGAAGATCTGGGGACGGGTATGGACGTTGGGACGGAAGGTGGCGTCCATGTAGACGCTCATCAGGTTAGCGAAGTCCTTGTCGTTGCAGGAAGCGCAGGGATACACCGTCTTGTCGGGGTAGGTCATGGCGTTGAGGAAGGTGTTCATACTGCCCTTGATCAGATCCACGAAGGGTTCCTTCACGGGATACTTCTCGGAGCCGCAGAGAACCGAGTGCTCCAGAATGTGGAAGACACCGGTGGAATCCACGGGGGTGGTGCGGAAGCCGACGTAGAAGACCTTGTTGTCGTCGTCAGCCTTCAGGTAGATCAGACGTGCGCCCGACTGCTCGTGCTCGAAGGTGTACATTTCCACCGAAAGCTCGGGAAGAGGACGGATCTCGTTCAGACGGAAGCCGGAATACAGGCTTCCAACGGTAAGTTCATTCATGGGTGAATCTCCTTTGTTTTGATCATATTTGATACTATTAGTATTAACGGTTAGGGAGCGGCGCTCTCTGTCCCGATAAACGGTTCGAATCGATATTGGCGCCCTCGACGCCCGTATTGGATCTATCCCGGGAAGTTGGTGGCGATCAGCGCGGCAGCGATCTCGGGGGTGATGAAGTCGATGGCGAAGGTGCCGTAGCCGCCTTGGGGGAGGGTGGCGAAGTAAGCGGTCAACTTAGGATTAACGTAATCCGAAACGGCGGTGATGTTGGGCAGTCCGAAGAGACCGGAGGTGTAGCCGCTGGTGAAGTTCAGACAGAAGGTCTGGTCGCTTCCGGCGGCGGTGGAGATCAGTGTTTGGATCATACTCCATTTCACCTCCAGATTGGAGCTGCTGCCCAAGCTGTAGTAATCCTGTACCTGCATGGAAACGCCGTTATTCATGGAGAAATCGGTGCTGTCTGCCCAGTTATCGGCGCAGT
Organism: uncultured Lachnospiraceae bacterium; assembly: GCA_964519075.1. Lineage (GTDB taxonomy): Bacteria > Bacillota > Clostridia > Oscillospirales > CAG-272 > CAKSQF01. Next base: position 15,599 of record CAZFJJ010000011.1, on the reverse strand, counting down.
TGATGCCGATAGCAGCGCCACTGTAGCGGCGGACGAGGATGATCTTTCCCCGTACCTCGCCCAGCGTGGGGAGGCGGTTTTGGGTGTACCACAGAGCGGAGTCTTCTGCAATGGCAGTGGCAATGGCGGCGGCGAAAGCAGAATCATTACTGTCTGTTTCGTCGCGAATGCTCATCAGGATCACCTCGCCCGGGTGAGCGGTCAGGAAGGCCTTACAATCGGCAAGCACCTCGTCGAAGGTCAAATGCTGATCGACTACGCCGTGATAGACGTTGAGTCCGCCGTCCTGCAGCTTGAGACGGATGTCCAGAAAGCGCACGCCTGCCGACAGCTGATCGGCGATGGAGAGTGACTGGCATCTGCTGTACGCGCTGGTAATACCGCTGTTGTAATCGGCGCCGCTGTCGTGGGTACCGGGGATGGTCAGATCGGCCAATGAGCGGGAGTCGGGTAGGGCACTCATCCAATCGGTCAGCGAGCTGTCCCAGGGAAGTAGGGTCAGATCGGCGGCTTTGCCGATGGCTTCGGCGCTCTGGGTGGCGCGGTGGAGGGTGGTATTGTCGCAGGTGAGGGTCAGCGTGACGGACTGATAACCGCCGTCCGCAAGACCTTCCAGCGTCAGAATTCGAATGGATGCATCTTCGGCGGCTGCGTATACGACTCCGCCTGCTTTGACCGTGCGGTAGATCGTCAGCTCGGAAAGCTGCTTTCGCACGGTATCGGGGGGATCAGATCCGACGAAAGAGAGCGTCACGGTCACTGCGTCTGCATCAATACTCGCCGGGATCACCAGCACTACACGCAGATCGTGGGTGAAGGCGCTGCTCCCCCGGCGGGCGGATAGCCATGCGGTAGGAGCGTTGTCTGACGGTGCCAGCAATCGATCGGTGCTTGCGTAGGTCAGAAGCGCGGGGAAGAGCAGGAGAAAGGTGCAGGCGAAAATTGCTCGGATCAGATGCTTTCTCATAGTAGACCTCGTAAACTGAAAATAGTGTGTTACGACTCCGCTTCGGTTTCCGAAGACGTGGCTTCGTCGGCCGACGCGGTGTCCTCTGCCTCCGGTTCAGGCGTATTGGTGGATGCTGTAACGATTTTTTTCTTTTTCGACAACCGATTGTCCACGCATTCCTTCAAAAGCGTATAGATCACGGCAAAGAGCGGAACGCCGAAAATCATGCCGAAGAAGCCGAACAGACCGCTCATGATTACGATGGCGATCATGATCCATACGGGGGACAGCCCCAGAGAATCGCCCAAAATCTGCGGGCCGATGACGTTGCCGTCCAGCTGTTGCAGGATCAGCACCATGATCAAAAATGGGATCAGCTGCGCAGGTTCGGAGATTAGCAGGATAAAGCCGCCCATAAACGCTCCGATAAACGGTCCGAAAAAGGGAATGATATTGGTGATGCCGATGATCAGCGCCAGCATCTGATAGTAAGGAGTTCCCATAATCATCATGGCAAGCAGCGCAAGGATGCCGATGATAGAGGAATCCAGGATCTTGCCGGCAATGAATTTTCCGAATTTACGATCCACCTCTACGACGGCATGACGCAGGTGGTGATAGGCACGACGGGGCAGAAACGCACGGCACAGGCGTTGCAACTGCGTACTGAGCTTTTCTTTGGATGCCAGAAAATAAATGGACAGGAATATACTGAGGATCAGATTGGTGATGCCGGATGCCAGAGAAGATACGAAGGATACGGCAAAATTGGGCAGGCTGGACAAGAGGCCGGAAAGCATCGTGGAGGCGTCTGCCGCAAAGTTGGTCACCCAAGCTTTTAGGTCGATGCGGGTACTGATCAGATCGTATAGTCCGCGAACGGTCTCATTGCGATTGACCAGGTTCTGCAGCTGCGAGGGAAGAACGCGGACGTAGGACTCCAAATTACGGATCAGGCTGAGCAGAGAGTCGATACATTGAGGAATGACGATCCACAGGATCAGGGAGATGATCGCAAGAAAGAGCAAATACGTGCAGAGAATGGATAGCCCGCGCATGGGATGGGAACGATCCTTCTCCGGCTGCGGATGGAAGGAAGGGCGGCTCTTCTTTTTGAAGCGCCTTTGGGCGTATTTTTCGTCCCGCGCACGAGCTTCGGCGCATACAGCTTCTTTGGCGGCGGCAAGCCCCGTGCGTGCGGCTGCCAGACGGTCTGCGGCTGCGCGGCGAGCCTCCTCCGCGGAATCGGAAGAGCCGCAAACGCTGTCGAAGCCGAGCTTTGCGTTGAACAGCTCTTTGCGCGCCTTTCTCAGCTTTCGCTTGGTACGGGAAATGAATACCGTGTTTTCCAAAAAACTCATACAGGGGTTGAGTAGGTAGGCGATCAGAACGCCCATGAAAATAGGGGAGAGGATCCCTGATATGAAATCGAAAACGCTGGAATATTTATCGCCGTTCACCAAAAAGAAGATGAAAACCGCGGCAATGAACAGCGTGATCAGTGCGTAGAGCGCAATGGTGGTGTATTTCCTGTTGAAGCCGACATTGTGGGAGGATCGGACGATATGTCGATGCTCGTGATGGTTTTCTTTTTTCATGTGCACAACCTTCCGAAAAGTCAGTATTGAAAAGCCGAATGCTTGAAGTAATATATACTATGCAGAGGAATGGAGCTTCTGCATCTATTGTACAACGAATGGCGGAAAAAAGCAATAGATTCCAAAAAACTATTGCAAATTTTTTGGATTAATGCTATACTGATAGTGAAAAAACGATAGGCTGTAATGTGAAATACGGTATTGCGGAAAGGATAGTACTATGCTGAATCCGACGGCGCCCGTGGCGATCCTGCGCTGTGAAAGTTATGATAAATTGATCCTGAAGGAGCTGCTTGCCGAAGAGTGGCGACAGATCGGTCTGCCGAAGGATTACTTCGCAGGCAAAAAGGTGGTGCTCAAACCCAATCTGGTGCGGAAGATGGACGCTTCGCTGGCAGGCACTACCCATCCCGCCGTGGCAGAGGCGGTGGGGGAGCTTTGCAGAGAATGGGGGGCTGCAGACGTCCTGATGGCAGAAAGCCCGGGAGGTGCGTACAACGAGTCCGCTTTGCGGGCGGCCTATCGGATCTGCGGAATGGAAGCGGCGTCGGCAGGCGGTGCCTTCCGACTGAATTACGATACCTCTTGGCAGACGGTGGATAATCCCGACGGTGAGGCGTCCAAGGTCTTCCACATCCTGTCGCCCATCGTTGAGGCAGACGTGGTGGTGAACCTGTGCAAATTAAAGTCCCACGGTCTGACCATGATGACCGGCGCGGTGAAAAACTATTTCGGCACCGTCCCCGGCACCGAAAAGTTCGAGATGCACGCCCGTTTCCCCGACATCCGCGATTTTTCCCGTCAATTGGTGGATCTATGCGCCTATCACGCCAAGGCTCGTCCCATGCTCAACGTGATGGACGCGGTGGTGGGGATGGAGGGCAACGGCCCCACCAACGGAAAGCCCCGCAAGATCGGTGCGTTGCTCTGCTCTCAAAATCCCTTCGCGTTGGACGACGTGGCTTCCCGCCTCATCGGCATGGAGGGGAAGGTCATCCACGTCGAGCAGGGGCGGGAGCGGGGGTATATCGGTATTCCGACGGTGATCGGCGAGGATCCCGCATCGCTTCGGGTGGAGGATTTTCTACCGCCCGACAGCGCAAAGAAGAACACGATCGAGTGGTTGTCCGAATTTTGGGGCGGTCGTCTGATGCGCTTTTTTGAGCCCCGTCCCGCTATTCACCGAAAAAAGTGCGTAGGTTGCGGTGAATGCGTTCGCTCCTGCCCCGCCCATACGATTACGATGAACGAGAAGAAGCGCCGTCCTGTGATCGAGCCCTCCGCCTGCATCAAATGCTTCTGCTGCCAGGAGCTTTGTCCCAAGGATGCGGTGAAGATCAAACAGAATTTACTCATTAAATTGATAAAATAAAAGGAAACGAGTCAAACATGGAACAAACTTACTTTTGCCCTGCCAAGATCAATCTCTTTTTGGAGGTAGAGGGGCTGCGCCCCGACGGGTATCACGATATCGACTCGGTGATGCAGGCGATTGCGCTGTGCGATACCGTCACCGTTCGTCTGACCCCCGGGCACGGGCGGATCGTGCTGATCTGTAACCGTCCGGATCTGCCCACCGACGGCGGCAACATCGCCTACCGCGCGGCAGAGGCGTATCTTGCCGAGGCAAGAATCGGCGGCTACGACGTGTTCGTGGAGATTGAGAAAAAGATCCCTTTGGCCGCAGGAATGGCCGGGGGCAGCACCGACGCCGCAGGCGTTTTGCGGGCGATGCAGGAGATGCTGGGCGCGCTGTCCGAGGACGCGCTCTACGCCCTTGCGCGGCGTTTGGGAGCCGACGTGCCCTTCTGCCTTCGCTCGGGCTGCTGCCGTACCGAGGGAATTGGGGAGGTGCTGACCCCCTATCCCCCTCTGACCCGCGACGCCATCGTGGTGGTTGCAAAGAAGGGAGAGGGCGTTTCCACCAAGGAGGCCTACAAACAGATGGATCTGCCTCGCCAGCGGCGCTCGTCCGCGTCAATGCTTCGCGCGCTGGAGCGGCAGGACGGCGGTGAGATCGCCGCGCTCCTCTATAACGGATTCGAGTCGGTGATCCTGCCGATCCGTCCACTCGCAGCCCACGCCAAGCAGGTGATGATTGAAGAGGGAGCCGCCGGCGCGCTGATGAGCGGCAGCGGTCCCTCGGTCTTCGGGATCTTCTTCGATTGGGACGACGCCGAGCGGGTATTTTGCCGCCTGCAAGGAGAGGGGTACGAGACCTTCCTCGTCCATCCCGTGGTATAATTACGAACAGAATAGGTCGATCAGAAGCCGCTTGCGAAAGGTTTGAAGGCGGCTTTCGCTGTAGAGGGAGGAGCGGTAAGCTTCTTCCTCTTTTGCGATGGCGCGGTATGCGGCAAGGCGCTGCCCCAGGTGACGCTCCAGCGCGCTGACCGCCATGGCAAGATTTCGCCACGCCCGTCGTTGCTCGGTGGAGTGGGGGAGCAGATAACGGCGCAGAGCAAGCTGTCGGCAGGGATAGACGGAGTCTGCGGACGGCGTATAGTCCTGCAGATAGCACAGTCCGCCGTCGGGGAGATAGATCCCCACGATGCTGTCGGTGAGTGCGTGAGTGAGCAAAACGTGCCGGACGCCCCGTGTCTCCAGCGCGGCCGCAAGATCGTCCAGAAACAACGATCCGATGCCGTAAAGCTCCTGCAGGTAGATCAGGCGGGTGTCCGATGGGCAGGGAAGATGCCACGATTGCTCGCCGCCTCGGCCGCAGGTCACGGTGGGGATGGACGCCCCTCTTCCGCCGCTGCGGGGATGGTGGCGAGCGATCCGCTCTGCACGAAGGCGAAGCGCATCCACGTCTGCCAGTCGCGCGGTGACGCTTTGCAGTAGTCCCGCTTGCTGGGCGGCGGCGCGGGAGACCGAGACGATCTCGCTCAGCAGGGCTTGTAGTTGTTCGCCCGGCCGTTCGACTTTAGCAGGATCTCCGCCCGCGGTGGGGAGGGTGCAATCGATCAGCCGTGCGCCGTTTCGGAGCGCATCCGGGGAGAGAGTGAATCGTCCCAGTCCCTCAACGTCCAGCTCAACGATCCGCTCCGCCAGCAGAGGATCGAAGACCTTGGCCGTGGGGATGCCGCGGTTGTGCGCCTCGTCGGCGATGGCGGTGAGCAATTTGGATAGAAGGTAGGGGTCGTGTCCCCAAAGCAGGTGGACTAATGTGCCGTCAGAGGACGGGGACGGAGTGGGGGTATGCAAAGATTGGAAACAGGCGACAGACGTATCTGCCGCCGAAAAGGAAGTGAACATAAATCGGCTCGCTTTCATCGGGATTGATACTATTTTATGTGTTTTTCTGCGGATGGTGCGTTAATTGGTGGAATCGGGCAAGCCGTCTGCAACGAAATTCTCCATATTGATTGACAGACACGAAATAGCGTGCTACAATAGAAATAATTACCGAGATTCCCCAACGATTTGAAAGGATAAGAATATGAAACGCCCATTTTTCGCCCTGCTCACACTGATGCTGGCACTGCTGGCTGCTTGCGGCGATCCTGTGCCGATGACTCCTACCGCCAGTGGGGATGCCGTTACGTCCGCCGATCCAAGCCCTGTTGTCACTTCGGCGGTGACGACTACGAGCGGATCGACGACCACTCTCCCCACGCCGACGACTACCGCGCCCGTGCCTCCCGCACCTTCTGTGACCGCCCTGCCGAAGACGGATCATCTTGTTACCGAACCGCCCGTGACCGGTGATGCACCGACTACCGATGCACCGATCACAGTACCGCCTGTAACCACCGGCGTGCCGACTACCGATGCGCCGCCGGTAATCGAGCCGCCCGCAAAGGTCGAAGATCTCCCCGAAATGGGAGATGCGCCGTCGGTGCTGGAATATTCGGATCGGCGGATCCTATATACCTTGGAGAAAACGGTGCTTTCCACAGCCGACGGAACCGTTCTGATCCGGCTGGGAGCGGGACACGCTCTGATCGCCGTGGAAGAGACGGAGGAGACGGTCACGATCCTCTATCGGGGCTGGCTTTGCGAGCTTTCTGCCGATCAGCTGACCGAGGAAGCACCGTCCTCTGCCCTTGCATTGCAGTCTGCGCTGGGCGGGATCTACTATCCGGCAAGTACAAGACTAATTGCCGTGGATGCCGGTCACCAGGGAAAAGCAATGAAGGAAAAGGAGCCGCTGGGACCGGGCTCCGATAAGCTGAAGGCGATGCTCTCCAGCGGAACGGCGGGGGTATCCACCCGCATCGCCGAGCGGGAGTTGAATCTGCGAGTCTCCTTACTGCTGCGGGATGAGCTGATCTCCCGTGGCTATAGCGTGATGATGATCCGCGAGTCTCATAGCGTAACGATCAGTAACGCACAGCGGGCGCAGATGGCGAACGCCTACGGTGCGGACGCATTCGTGCGCATTCACGCAAACGGCTCTGCTAATCCCGAGTCGCGCGGTGCGATGACCATCTGTCAGACGAAGATCAATCCCTATAACGGACATCTGTACGAGGATAGCTACGCTCTGTCGCTTTGTATGCTGGAGCACTACTCTGCCGTAACGGGGATCAGATTGAAGAAGGTCTGGCAAACCGACACCATGACCGGTATCAACTGGGCAATGGTACCTGTGACCATCGTGGAGATGGGCTATATGTCCAATGCCGAGGAGGACGAGCTGATGGCCACCGATGCCTTCCGTAAAATTGCCGCCGTGGGAATGGCAGACGGACTCGACGCATATTTTGAATGGAAAAGCGCAAATTGAATCATTGTCAGAAAATTGGGGCTGTCCGCAAACGACGGCCTCGATTTTGGCGTTTGCTTGCTCGGCCTTCCTCTGCTGACGCGCCCTTTGTGCAAAGCGCACTATCCAAGGTCGGAATGGACAAACAAAACTATCAAATTAGCACTCCGTCTGCTGAAGGATTAATTTGCGGAAACCAATGTTAACAAAATGTTCACAAAAACAACGAAATTTTGTCGCAATTGAGGTGTATATTAGTTGCAGAGATTAGCACTCGGTCACAATGAGTGCTAAAATCGCAAGAGCAAGTCAGAAACGGAGGCGGAAACCGATGGAGCAATATTTAAGCGAGCGAAAGCGGCAGATTCTGAAGGCCGTAATCGACGCGCACATCGCTTGCGGCGAGCCGGTGGGCTCTAAGCTGCTGGCGGCGAAGGGGCAGATCGCCCTGTCCTCTGCAACCATCCGAAACGAGCTTGCTGAGCTGACCGAGATGGGCTACCTCCTGCAGCCCCACACCTCGGCGGGGCGCATCCCCTCTGAGCAGGGCTACCGCTTCTACGTGGACAGCCTGATGGAGAGCTACGACCGCACCGCTACCGAGATCCGCGAGCTGAACGATCTTTTGACCCAACGAACCCGCCAATTGGATCGCATCATCGACGACGCAGGACGGTTGATGTCCACGCTGACCAACTACCCCGCTATTGCGGTGCGCTCCCATCCCCGCAGTCAGACGGTGCGCCGCTTCAATCTGATGCTGATGGATCCCTACAGCTTCCTCTTGATCATGGTGATCTCCGAGACTAACGTGGTCACCAAAACGCTGCGCTCGCAGATGCCGCTGACCGAGGAAGAGTTGAAGGCGGTGGAGCAGGTGCTCAACCGAGTGCTGGTGGGCAAGGAGCCCGATCAGCTGACGCTCTCCCAGATGATGGAGCTGGAGGCGGCAATGGGGCGGCTGGGCAGCCTGGTAAATCCTATTCTCAAATGCATTTACGAGGCGCTTCGGTCGGACAACCGCAGCGATCTGCACGTAGAAGGCGTAGACCGATTCCTGGAATACCCTGAATTTTCCAGCGTTGACAAGCTCCGCTCCATGCTGGAGATGCTGTCCAACAAGCAGGAGCTCTTGGAGATCGTGGAAGGCGCACAGGGAGACGACGTCAACGTCTACATCGGCTCGGAAAACGCCGCCGATCAGAGCGGCGACTCCACGCTGATCTTCAAGACCATTACGGTGGACGGTAAGCCGATCGGTGCCATTGGTGTCATCGGCCCCTGCCGGATGGACTACTCCAGGGTGATCTCCACCGTGGAGCAATTATCCCGAGGCATTGCCGGTATGATCCGTGCACAGCGAATGCTTCCGGATCCCGATAAACAGGAAAAACCATAAAGGATGAAAGGAAGGGCTGAATGATGAAGACCCCCGAAGAGACCCTGAACGAAACGGTGGCTCCGGAAACGGTAGAGCCTACTGAAAACGCAGATGCTGCCGAGTCTGTTGAGGAGAAAAAAACTGATGAAGTCAAGGGCTCCAAAAAAGCCAAAAAAGAGATCGCCGAGCTGAAAGAAAAGCTTTCCGCCGCAGAAGGCGAGATCGCCGAGCAGAAGGACAAATATCTCCGCCTGCTTGCAGAATACGACAACTTCCGTCGCCGCTCCCAGAAGGAGAAGGAGAGCATCTATTCCGATGCGTACGGTGAAGCGCTGAAGGCGCTCCTCCCCGTTGCCGACAATCTGGAGCTGGCAGTCCGCTATTCCGAAGGTGACAAGGTAGTGGAAGGCGTGAAGATGGTGCTCAATCAGCTCCACGACGCACTCTCTAAGATGGGCATCGAGGAGATCGAGACGAAGACCTTTGACCCCAACGTCCATAACGCCGTGATGCACGTAGAAGACGACGCCTACGGCGAGGGCGAGATCGTGGAAGTCTTTCAGAAGGGCTACCGCAAGGGTGATAAGATCATCCGCTACGCCATGGTAAAAGTAGCAAACTGAGTTCTGAACAATACAAACCAATCATAGAATTTATTAGATTATTTGGAGGACAAATATTATGGGAAAGATTATTGGTATTGACCTTGGTACAACAAACAGCTGCGTTGCAGTATTCGAGGGCGGCGAGCCCGTCGTTATCCCCAATCCCGAAGGAGCAAGAACCACTCCTTCCGTCGTCGGCTTCTCTAAGACCGGCGAAAGAATGGTAGGTCAGGTGGCAAAGAGACAGGCCATCACCAACCCCGACCGCACCATCATCTCCATTAAGCGTGAGATGGGCACCAATTACAAGGTGAAGATCGACGACAAGAACTACACCCCTCAGGAGATCTCCGCTATGATCCTGCAGAAGCTGAAGGCTGATGCAGAGGCGTATCTGGGCACCACCGTTACCGAGGCGGTCATCACCGTTCCTGCATACTTCACCGACGCACAGCGTCAGGCAACCAAGGACGCGGGCAAGATCGCAGGTCTGGATGTAAAGCGTATCATCAACGAGCCTACCGCTGCCGCTTTGGCTTACGGTATGGATAAGGAAGTCGATCAGAAGATCATGGTATTCGACCTGGGCGGCGGTACCTTCGACGTATCTCTGCTGGAGATCTCCGACGGCGTATTTGAAGTTCTGGCTACTGCCGGTAACAACCGTCTGGGCGGCGACGACTTCGATAAGCGCGTCATCGACTGGATCGCCGACGAGTTCGCCAAGGAAAACGGCGGCATCGACCTGCGCAAAGACAAGATGGCTGCACAGCGTCTGAAGGAAGCCGCAGAGAAGGCGAAGATCGAGCTGTCCGGCATGGCTTCCACCAACATCAACCTGCCCTTCATCACCGCAGATGCGACCGGTCCCAAGCACTTCGACGGAACGCTCACCCGCGCTAAGTTCGACGCGATGACCAAGGATTTGGTTGACGCTACTTTGGGTCCCGTGAAGCAGGTGCTCCGCGATGCAGGTATCTCTACCGCTCAGATTGATAAGGTTCTGATGGTGGGCGGCTCCACACGTATCCCCGCCGTACAGGAAGCAGTCAAGAGCTTCGTTGGCAAGGAAGGCTTCAAGGGCATCAACCCCGACGAGTGCGTTGCCATCGGTGCCGCTATCCAGGCAGGCGTTCTGGGCGGCAACGTGAAGGATCTGCTGCTTTTGGACGTAACGCCTCTGTCTCTGGGTATCGAGACTCTGGGCGGTGTATTCACCAGAATCATCGACCGTAACACCACCATCCCCACCAAGAAGAGCCAGGTATTCTCCACCGCCGCTAACGGTCAGACCCAGGTTGAGGTTCACGTTCTGCAGGGCGAGCGCGAGATGGCTGCAGGCAATACCACTTTGGGCACCTTTATTCTGGACGGCATCGCACCCGCTCCCCGCGGCGTTCCTCAGATCGAGGTCTCCTTCGACATCGACGCCAACGGTATTGTAAACGTATCCGCTACCGATAAGGGTACCGGTCGCGAACAGCACATTACCATCACCTCCTCCACCAATATGTCCAAGGAAGACGTTGAGAAGGCTGTGAAGGAAGCAGAGAAGTACGCCGAGGAAGACAAGAAGGCCAAGGAAGCGGTCGAGACCAAGAACCGCGCCGAGAGCATCCTGCTCCAGAGCGAGAAGGCACTGGAGGAGATCGGCGACAAGGTCTCCGAGGACGACAAGGCTCCCGTGAAGGAGGCTATGGAGAAGCTGAAGACCACCCTCACCACCACCGACACCGACGCCATCAAGGTGGACAGTGAGGCGCTGGAGCAGGCGTTCTACAAGCTCTCCGAGAAGCTGTACGCCCAGAACGGCGGCGCACAGGGCGCTCCCGGCTACGACGCAGGCGCACAGGGCGGCACCGAGGGGCAGGACTACTACAACGCCGACTTCGAAGACAAGACCGACAACTAAGCCATTAGCCGTAAGGGGAAGGGAAATATCCCTTCCCCTGTGGGTGTAGATGGAGAGGGAAGAATCCTTTCGAGCAAAGGGCTATGAATTGCCCTCTCACCCGACTTCGTCGGGAGCTCCCCCAAAGGGGGAGCCTTTCGCCAACCAAGCCTCTCCCCTTTTGGGGGAGGTGCCGAGCCAAGCGAGGCGGAGAGGGCGATACGCTTATATCTACACCCCAACAGCATTCCACGAAAACAAAGGAGAACAGCAATGGCTGAATCAAAACGCGACTACTACGAAGTGCTGGGACTCTCAAAAGGCGCTTCGGACGACGAGATCAAAAAAGCATATCGCCAAATGGCGAAAAAATATCACCCCGACCTGCATCCCGGTGACGCAGAGGCGGAAAAGTGCTTCAAGGAGGTCAACGAGGCCTACGAGGTGCTGTCCGACGCCGATAAAAAGGCGCGCTACGACCAGTACGGTCACGCGGGCGTAGATCCCAATATGGGTGCGGGCGGCGGCGGATTCGGCGGATTTTCCGCCGATTTCGGCGATCTGGGCGACCTTTTCTCCAGCTTCTTCGGCGGAGGAGGCTCCTCTAACGCTCGCCGCAACGGTCCTATGCGAGGCGAGGATCTGGAGGCGCAGGTCACCGTTACCTTTGAGGAGGCTGTCTTCGGCTGCAAGAAGGAAGTCGTCTACAACCGTATCGAAAAATGCTCCGATTGTAAGGGAAGCGGCGCTGCTGCAGGCAGCTCGCCCGAGACCTGTCCCCAGTGTAACGGACAGGGGCAGGTGCGCGTTACCCAGCAGACCTTTATGGGTGTGATGCAGACCACCAAGGCTTGTCCGGGTTGCCGCGGTACCGGTAAAATTATCAAAAATCCCTGCTCCAACTGCCGTGGCACCGGCATGGTGCGACTGCGTAAGCGGCTGGAGGTCTCCATTCCCGCCGGCATCGACGACGGTCAGCAGATCCGCCTCAACGGACAGGGCTCGGAGGGCAGAAACGGCGGCCCCGCAGGCAATCTGTATATCACGGTGCACGTTCGTCCCCACGCTTTCTTTGAGCGGGATGGCGTCAACGTCTACTGCGACGTGCCCATCACCTTTACCGAGGCAGCTCTGGGCGCGGAGATTGAGGTTCCCCTGCTGGACGGTAGCACCACCGAGTATAAGATCCCCGCAGGCACCCAGACCGACACCCGCTTCACCATGCGCGGAAAGGGCATCCGTCAGGTCAACGGCAGAGGGACGGGCGATCTGATCTTCCGCACCGTGGTGGAGACACCGAAAAATCTGAACAATGAACAAAAGGAACTCCTTCGAAGGCTGGAGGAAAGCTTCGAGGGGAAGAAGAAGGGCTTTTTTTCCAAAAAAAAGAAGTAAGGACGGGTAAGCACTATGGAATGGACGCAAATTAAAGTGACCTGTGCGCATAAGGATCTGGATGAGGTCGCCGCAGTCATGTGTATGCTGGACAACGGTCTGATGATCGAGGATTATTCCGACATCGAGGAAAACCTGATGTCGGTCTACGGCGAGCTTATCGACGACAGCATCCTCCACGCGGACAAGCAGAAGGCTGCGGTCAGCATCTTCGTGCCCGAGGAGAAGCACTATCCCGAATACATCGCCTTTTTGAAGGATCGCTTCGCGGCACTCTCGTTGCAAACCGATATTACCATCGAGGGACTGCGGGAAGAGGACTGGGCCAACGCCTGGCGTGCTTACTATCAGCCCGTCCACATCGGCGAGCGGCTGGTGGTGGTGCCTGCGTGGCAGAAGTACAACGCTAAGCCCGAGGAGGTCACTATCCTGATGGATCCCGGTATGGCGTTTGGCACCGGCACCCACGAGACTACCCGTCTTTGTGCGGCGATGGTGGAAAAGCATATGCCGCAGAACGCCCGCGTGCTGGACGTTGGTACGGGTAGCGGCATTCTGTCGCTCTTTGCGCTGAAGCTGGGCGCAAGGTCTGCCAACGCCTACGATATCGACCCCGTAGCCGTCAGAGTTGCCATCGAGAATGCCAAGGATAACGGCGTAGAAGGCTTTACCTGCGGTGTGTCCGATCTGCTGGCGGGCGTGGATCTGTCTGAAGGACCCTACGATTTCGCTATGGCCAACATCGTGGCGGACATTCTGATCCGTATGTCCGAGGGCGTTGCCGACTACCTGAAGGCAGGCGCGAAGCTGGTCTGCTCCGGCATCATCGAGGGCAGATGGCAGGACGTGAAGGAAGCAATGGAGGCGCAGGGTCTGACGCTCTGCGACGAGGACAGCGAGAACGATTGGAAGGTACTGGTTTTCATCAAAAACTGATGAGACGGGCTTGGAAATTAGAAAACATCGGTCAGAGCTATTGACAGACCGTTTTCAAAGTGGTATAATAACAAAAAAGTGGCGCGTTTTGCCATGGTTAGTGAGGTATGCACAATGAAGCGAGTTTTGCTCAGTACGACTGCGGCGCTTTTGTTTTTGATCGTTCTTTCGTTTAGTATCGTAGCCTGTGGCGGAGATTCTACCGCATCCACTGACGCTGCTACTGTGGCCACTACCGTAGACGGTGAGCCCTCCGTGACGACTACCGCGTCGGCAAAGCCGGTCACCACCACAAACCAAACGCTTACGACCACCTCTGCCAAGAACCCCGAGACGACCACTACGGAAAAGCAGCCCCAGACCTCTGAGGAGCCCGCTACCACTACTACGGGCGGCGTTGTGGAACCTGCTACCACTACCACAACCCAGAAGGCGCCCGAGACCGAAGCGCCCGTTCCCGTGACCACCACCGCCAACTCTCTGCAGGTGGGCAAGGACGACAACGACTCCGATTGGAGCGACCTGGTTCCTATGGTCACCGAAGCACAATAAAGCGAAGAAAACTCCCCAATAGGGGAGTTTTCTTCATACGCTTGGTATTGCATAAAGACGGTTGGGACTTGACAAATGGCTGTTTTTTTGATACAATGAAGTAGTTAGTAGAAAACTGCTCAAAATAGCAAAATGCATTGATTTCATTATAAAAGGACGGACAATATGGCAACCAAAAAAACAACGCCGCAGGCTTACGGCGATCAGAGTATCCAACAGCTGAAGGGCGCGGATCGCGTACGCAAACGCCCAGCGGTCATCTTCGGCTCCGACGGTCTGGACGGCTGTGAGCAGGCCTTTTTCGAGATCCTCTCCAACTCGGTAGACGAAGCCCGCGAGGGCTTCGGCAACGTGATCCGCATCACCGTTTACAAGGATCATTCCATTGAAGTGGAGGACTCGGGACGCGGCGTGCCGCTGGGCTATAACGAAAAGGAAAAGCGTTGGAACTGGGATCTGATCTTCTGCGAGCTGTACGCAGGCGGTAAGTACGAGAATAACAACGAGGGCGCAGTCTACCAGTTTTCGCTGGGTACCAACGGTTTGGGCGCCTGCTCCACCCAGTATGCCAGCGCGTATATGACTGTTCGCTCCTACGATGGCAAGAATCTGTCCGAGATCCACTTCAAAAAGGGCAATCCCGACGGCGAGCTGGCGGTCAATCCCATCTCCCGCAGCTCCGAGAAGAAGCGAGGCACGATTATCCGCTGGCTGCCCGATCTGGAGGTATTCAAGGCCATCGACATTCCAACGGAGTTCTTCGTGGAAACCTTAAAGCGTCAAGCGGTGGTCAACGCAGGTTTGCACTTTATCCTTCGTCTGGAGGGGGCTGACGGCTTCGAGGAGACGGAGTATTACTACGAGAAGGGCATCGTTGACCGCGTTACCGAGCTGGCGGGAGAGAAGACCATTACCTCTCCCTACTACGCTCAGAAGGAGACCTCCGGCCGCGACCGTGAGGATCTGCCTGCCTACAAGCTGAAGATGGAGGTGGGCTTCTGCTTCTCCAACTCTGCGGAGGTCATCGAGTATTATCACAACTCCAGCTGGCTGGAGCACGGCGGCTCGCCCGACAAAGCCACCCGATCTGCCTTCGTATCGGGCATCGACAAGTACCTGAAGGCGAATAACAAGTACAAGAAAAACGAGAGCAAGGTTACCTTTGCCGACATCGAGGACAGCCTGGTGCTGGTCAGCAGCAGCTTCTCCACTGCAACCAGCTACGCCAACCAGACCAAGAAGGCCATTACCAACAGCTTTATCGCCTCTGCTATGACCGAGTTCCTCCGTCAGCAGCTGGAGGTCTATTTCGCCGAAAATCCGCTGGATGCCGAGCGCATCGCAAATCAGATCCTGCTGAATAAGCGAAGCCGTGAGGCGGCGGAGACCACCCGTCTGGACGTGAAGAAAAAGCTGGCGGGCAACACCGATATGTCTAACCGCGTGGAGAAGTTCGTGGCCTGCCGCTCCAAGGATCCCAACCGTCGCGAGCTGTACATCGTGGAGGGCGACTCTGCGATGACCTCCTGTAAGCTGGGGCGCAACGCCGAGTTCCAAGCGATCATTCCCGTTCGAGGCAAG
>CAZFJJ010000010.1:0-19607 GCA_964519075.1 uncultured Lachnospiraceae bacterium | reverse complement strand
AAACATTATCCCAGCCGTCTCCCCAACCGCTTGGCAGGCACTCACGCACACGCTCGGGGCGTTTGGTGAGAAGAAAGAACTTTACGTCGGAGCGAATACGCATCATCTCCCACGCATCACTTCGCCACTCGTCAGCTTCGGGCAGAAAGAAATCCGAGTTCATACATACGCGGATCATCTCTCCGCTTCTGATTTTATATCTTCCGCTTCTGTCCTTTTGCAAAGGATAGTTGAAGCCCGATTTGGTCTTGTATATTTCCGAGCCGTCACGGTCTGCACGAACACGGTCGAGGTAAAACATATAGCAATGCTCACAGCCCTCGGATATTTTTTTGCATCCGTTCCACGGATTCCATATATCGTGCATTCCGCACCTCCTTTGCCAAATTACAATTTATCTATTTCTTCTTACTCGGTTCGGGCAAATCTTCATCAGCAGTTATTGTCAGCGCATTGGATCACTGATCCACATTATACCATACCGAACGCCAAATAGCAACAGCTTTCGGCAGAGATATACTGCGATTTCTGCATTTGTCGTTTTTCGTCGCAATCGAACGCAACTGAATAACCGGTATGTATCGGTGCATATGATCATAATAACATCAATACAGGCGGTATGTGTATGAAACGAGATCTTTCCCTTTGGCAGCTTGCCGGATTTGCGTTGTCAACGCTGGGCGGGACGCTGTTGCATTTTCTATATGACCGGACAAATGAGAGCATACTGATCGCGCCCTTTTCGGGGGTGAACGAATCCACTTGGGAGCACATGAAGCTGCTGTTTTGGCCTTTGTTTATTTTTGCGCTGATACAGAGCCGATTTTTCAAAGATTACGAAAACTTTTGGTGCGTGAAGCTGGCGGGCATTGCGACCGGACTTGTTCTGATTCCCGTGCTGTTTTATACCTACAACGGAGTTTTCGGAAAATCCCCCGATTGGGTCAATATTGCGATCTTTTTCATTTCAGCGGCGGTTGCGTTTTTATTGGAAACGCGACTGTTCAAAAAAGACGGTTTGCGGTGCAAGCGACCACGGCTCGCTTTCGGGATCCTCTGCCTGATCGGCGTGATGTTCGTGGTATTTACCTTTGCCACGCCGCATATTCCGTTATTTCAAGATCCGCTGACAGAAGCTTACGGGATAGCCGACTGAATCCTTTTCTTTGTTCACCGCGCGCAATTGTTGACAGACCAATACCCCAGGATGATCGCATTCCGGCTTGTGGTATCGGCCATAGCCTTGTTAAAACAGATACTTCTCCGTGGATAACAGTTCCTACAGCCCAGCCCGTAGCGGATCTTCTCCATCAAGTGACACCGTATGCCGAGCGTACGTTGCAAAGGGCCGACCCAATCGGTCAGCCCTTCGTCATTGCGGATGCTTGAAATCAGTCTTGATCATCCCGATCGTGAATGAGCAGCGTAGACATTTCCACGGGAAGGAAGAAGCACAGTCCGTGAGCAGACGTGCCAACGCCTGCCTTCTTCTTGATCGCTTCCGTGATTTTCACTGCAATGTCTTTCTCCACAACGGTCAGTACGATCTCTTTCTCGGTATCGATCGTGATTCCAAGGATGGTCTTGGGTTTTGCAACCGAGCCTCTCGCATTAATGATCGTTGCACCCGTTGAACCGAGAGAACGCGCAATTTCAACTACCTCGGCGGAAAAGCCCGCATTTACGATAATGTATAAAGCCTTTAACTCTTTCATTTGAATACTCCCTTCTTAAAACGCCAGTCCTTCAACGGAAATACCGAACGCGATTCCCGTATTGGGTTGATCAAATTTGTAATCGCGGTAAAGAATATCAATCAGTGCTTTGGCATTCTCGTTTTTCAAAAGACACGAGATCACAACCTTTCCCTCTGCCGCTTCAAAGCCAAAAGCTGCTGCAATCGCACTGGGGCTCATTGAGCCGTGTCCGTAAACGACTTGGATTCCGCGAGCACCGTGATCGCACAGAAGCGAGAGAAATTTACTCTTTTTCTTCTGTTCTGCAATAATGACGAAATATTGGATACCTTTCATTTGAACATCGCTCATTGATTACTTTCCTCGCTTTCATTGATATTGCCATTTGAATCGTTTCCGTCCGCAAGCAGGCATTCCAGATCCTCGTAAGATTCTGCAGCCGCCTCTGCTTCAGCACGCTTCAGACGAATACTGTAAATGATTCCCAGCGCTTGAATCGCGATCAAGGGAGTTACGGATATAAAGGATATGATACCGAATCCGTTGGTCAGTATCGACATTTCTCCGCCGCGCGCTTCCGCCACCGCTTGTGCAATGCTGAGCGTAAGAGGAGTCAGAAACGCCGACGTCAAAGCACCACCGGTAACTCCGCCGGAGTCAAAGGCGAGTCCCACGAACAGCTTGGGCGTAAAGATCATCATGATAAGGGATATTGCGTACAAGGGAGCCAGGAAATACAGGATGTTTACCTCGGTCAATATCTTCAGAACAGACAGAAGTGAGGCTACGCCAATTCCCAGCGCCAAAGTAATACGGATGGTCATTTTTTTAATATGACCGTTGGTAAGCTCTTCGATCTGATCGCCCAGCACGGTTACTGCCGGCTCGGAAACGGTAATCGCCGCTCCAAGGATGAAGCCTACGAGCAAAAGCATCCATTTGAACCATTCAGGGCGGGATTCTTCAAAGAACATCTGTCCTATGTACTGTCCCACGAAGCCGAATCCAAAGTCTATCCCCGAAAGGAATACCAGCAGTCCCAGATAAACGGGAATCACGCCGAACATCAGCTTGACGAAGGTTCGTTTCGGAAGCTTCAGTAAAAACAACAGGAACGGGATCGAGATCAGTATGATGGGCAGAACCGCCAGCGCAACGTCACCGATATTGCCCATTATAATATCACCAAGACTTCGTTCCGTTGCCATATCGTAGGCATTCTCGGGTGGAAGCACGCCCCCGTTGGTTGCTTTCACAATAATACCGTAAAGCAATACTGCAACAATGGGGCCTACCGAGGAGATTCCGATAATGCCCAATGAATCCTCGTTGGTCTTACTCTTGGAGAACGTAGCTGAAATACCAAGGCCGAGTGCCAGTATGAACGGAACGGAAACGTCCCCCGTCGTTGCGCCGCTACCGTCAAAGGCAAGGGCAACAAACTCGCCGGGAGCAAACAGAACGAGCAGGAACACCAACAAATACAGAACAGCGAATACCAGCTTGATATTGATATTCTTTACGATCCGAACAAGCGCGATCGCAACGCCGATACCGATTCCGGTGCCCGTGATCCATATGAACAGAGTACTGTTCACAAGCGGCATAATGCTGCCGATCTGCTTCGCCAAAACCGACAAAGCAGGCTCTGCAACCGTGGCAAGAAGGCCGAAAACGAAGCCAAACGCCAGCACGAAGGCTAATTTATTATATTTGGCAAACGAACCTCCCACCATTCGCCCGATAGGCAAAATGCTCGTTTCAAGGCCTACGAGGAACATCGCCTGTCCAAGCACCACACACACATAGCCGATGATGATCTTCAGATAATCGGCAAGCGAGCTCAGCGGTGCGATCAAGAGACAGACACCGATGATCACTGCAAGCGGAAGCGAGGAATAAAAGGTTTCCTTTACAGTGTTCAAAAATTTTGTTTTCATACAATCTCCTTTCGGTTGGGAATTACATAGCAGAACCTATGGAGTCCGGTTAAATCAGAGGAGCCATCGCTGATCCTATATCACGCCGATAGCAGATAAATAGATTATACCACATTTCGAATGACACTTCAAGTGTTTTTCCATTTAAATTTTCCACCGTACCGCCCGCTTCAGGAGCGTGAATGATACGAACCGATCAACCGTAGCTCAATACTTGGAAAACGCGGTCAGATATTGAATGGCGATCCGATCGTGCCGCTTGGAGAACATATGCCCTCCTCCGTCGATCGTGTAATACTCCACGGATCGATCATACGGTTCGTTTTGGTACGTATCGGCGGCACGATCGGCATACGATTGCTTGACGATCTTATCTGCAGTGCCGTGCACGATCAGCACATCACCCTCATAACCCGTTATCTCATCAAAGGGATTCATATTAACGACATCCGCTATGTAGCAGCGACCAAGCTTCATGGGGCCACATTTGACGATTTCGGGAATATTCTGCGGATCGAATTTCGCCCACATCATCTTTCCGCTTCGCGCGTCGTCGGGAATGCAGAGCGCGGGATAAAACAGCGCAAGCTTTTTGATTTCATTTTTGAGTTTTGCCGCTGTAAGTGCGGAAACAAAACCGCCCTGACTGCATCCCATCAAAAGAATATTTGACGAGTCGGTATAATCAAGTCCCTTGGCGTATTCGATAACGGCACAGAGGTCGCCGACTTCGGTCAGGACGGACATATCGGTGGTCTTGCCGTCGCTCTTTCCCATCATTACGCAACCGCCGCAAAAATCAAAGCAAAACGCAACGTAGCCTATTTCTGCAAGGAACTTCGCGTAGTGCTTTACAGTCGTCAGATTTGCCATAAAGCCGTGGCACACAACGGCTATCGGCAGGTTCTCGCCCTGCGGTCTGTATTCGTATCCTCGGATGGTGAGTCCGTCCCGTTGGCATGAAAATTTAGTTTTGGTGATCGCTTTCACTCGGCTTATTCTCCATTCACATCTATTGTATACAATTATATCACAGAAGCACCCACTATGCAATACGATTGCATGAATTCGCCCGTTTTTTTCCAGGTATAATCCACTTTTTTCAATGGGAAAGTGGGCGCCTCTTTCGATTCGCCCCGTAATAACCGCTTTCATTTACCTGAGACGGGCTCTGCCTGCGGTACGGGACAGCCTCGGCACGGCCAATCGTTACGAATCTGTGAATTTCCCGATCCCCTCTTGCTTTTTCGGATGTTTTCTGCTACTATATAGGAAAACATCAAAAAAACACGGAGTGAATCATATGTCTGAATTTTTAGCAAATCTGCATCCCGCCGTCGTCTGCCTCATCGTCTGCTTTGCCAAGATCGTAGAGATCACCATCCAATCCCTGAAGACCTGCATGATGGTCAAGGGCCAGCGGCTGAAGGCAGCAGGACTGGGCTTTATCGAATGCACCATCTGGGGTCTGGTCATTTCAACGATCATCGGTACATTGGGCGACAATCTGCTGCTTCTGCTCTTTTACTGCTGCGGCTACGCCACCGGTCTGTTCTTAGGCTCTACCATCGAGAACAAGATCGCGCTGGGCACCTCCAATCTGGAGTTGATCGCAAGCGACAAGAGCACCGAGAAGATCACCGCCTATCTGCGGGAGAACAACAAGGGCTACACCGTCTTTGAAGGACACGGCTCTACCGACAAGATGAACATGATCTTCATCGTCCTGCCCCGTAAGGAAACGCCAAAGGCGCTGAAGGAGATCCGCGCTGTTTGCGACAATCAGGTGTTCGTCGCCGTCTCCGAGGTCAGCAAGTACGCCGGCGGCTACGGGCTGGTGAAATGAGAATATAAAAAGATTTAGGGGGCTTTGGAAAAAGCCCCTAAATCCCCGAAAACTTTTGAAAAGGGGCTGAGTCAAATTTTCATTTTTGACTCAGCCCCTTTCGTTTACGTTCGCAGCATACGGTTGAGCCGCTTACCCGTTGCCCGCGCGATCAGCCAGACCGTGATCCAAACCACGAAATAGACCGCCACGAAAACGACGGTGAAAATGGCGATGACCTCCGCCTTGAAGGGAAGCCAGGCGTTAAGCAGATAGCACAGCACGTAGGCAATATACAGCAGACCGAAATGACAACCGATGGATCTTGCCGGCGACCAATGCTCGATCTGATTGAACACGCTCCCGCCTGCCTGCAAAAACGCCAGCAGGTATGTAGACACGATCGCCATACACGCCTCCGTTCCGCTGACCGAGAAGTCGGGGAGCGTGTGCTGCAGGATGGCGTAGACGATGGCCATAACGATCGGCCCGAAGCCGCCGAACACCAGTCCGCGGTGCAGGAAGATCTGCAGATATTTATTCATAGAATTTCCCCAGCCTTTCCTTCACGTTTTTGAGATTTCTGCGGGATACGTAGTCGGTATAGCCGCCCTGAAAGCGGACGGTCAGCGTTCCCGCCAACGACGCATCGAAGCGCTCGATCTTACCGAGATTGGCGATGCAGGACTGATTCAGCTTCACGAAGCTATCGGGGAGCGTCTCCTCCAGGGTGTACAGACGGCATTTGAGCTGTAGCTTTTCCCCTGCGGTCAGGGCGAAGATCCGATTGTCCTCCACGATAAAGCAGCAAACGTCGGGCAGGTACAGCCGCACCGCTTCCCTGTCCCGATAACCGATGAGCCGCACCGCGTCCTCCTCGCACAGCCGTCGGATGGCTTGGGTCAGGCTGCTCTCCCCGTGGGCGTAGATCTGCACCTCCTCGGGATGCTGACGGTCAATGATGAGCTTGCATTTCACGAAACTCCCCCCTTTGTGCCTCCATTATACACGATAGGACGAATAATTGCAAGCAAATCCAAGCAATCGGTCGGTTCGGGAGAGTATGCGGTCGGTTTGTAAAAAAACAAGGAGCCTCATTGGAAGCTCCTTGGCGTATAATTCGTTAATCTCTTTCTGCGTCGATGCAGGCGTCGATGACCAGCACTACCGCCAGCGCCAGAATGGGCTCGGCACCCGCGCCGATACTGATCTCGTAGGCGTCTCCCCAGCAAAACCAATTCTTGGTAACGGTTGCCGCAGGCAGACCGCCTGCCCAGATCTCGTATTCGTGGTTGAAAAAGTCGCCGCGCACCGCCCAGCCCATGGGACGGATCGTATACTCCTGTCGGAAAAAGGAAAACTCCCGCACTACCTCTGCCGTCTCTGCAAAGCCGGGTCGGTAGATGTAGTATTTCGGCAGAAAAGAGAAGAGTTTTTGCTCAATAAAGGCCACTTCCCTGCCGGAAAGATCGTACAGATGTAGTTTTTTGCCGAAGCTGAAGACCTCGCCCTGGGCGGTATAGACCACTTTGCCCGACGAGTCGTAGATCGAGAAGCGGTCAGACCAGCTGAACAGTTTTTGTTCTATGTACAGATTCATGCTTTTCTCCTTTTCGGTGGTGTCTCGGGCAGTTCCCGATAGGTTCTGACCGCCAGATCGGTCAGATATTCGCGGTCGTCTACGTTTTCGATGAGGAAATACTTTTTCTTAGCCCCCTCGTACAGCCCGCCGAGAGGCAGATCGGGATGCATCGCTTTGACCGCCTCGGTAGGTCTGAGCAGCAGTCGATCGTCGCACACGAAGGCGATGTTTTTGCCGTTACAGTAGATGCCGTACTCGCCGAACATTTTCCGCGCGGTGATCACGCCCGCCTCCCCCATTTGATCGATAAGATAGTCCACGAATTCGCGGTCGGATGCCATAGCGTCGCCTCCTGCTGATGAGATTGTGTATAGTGTAGCACAAACGGCGGGAAATGTCAAGGATGTATATTGACACGGCGCAGATTTGTGCTATAATGAAGAAAAGGAGGGGAGCAAGATGATGGAAATCTGTGCTAACAATCTGCATTTTCAGGGCGATACCGAAGAGGCTCGACGCTACGATCTGTGCATTCACGGCAATATCACTTTGAAGATCAACGATGACAGCATTCCTTGCGGCACGGATTGGTGCGTCAGCGCGTCGGCACTCTATTTTTTGCGTTCTCTGTTCCGGAATCATTTTTACGGTACCGAAGAGCACATGATCCCCTGTTGCGGACATATGATGATACCCGCCGAGGACGGCAAGACAGTGATCATCTGCGGCTGTTCGAATGGGATTGATTTTGACGTGCTCCACGAAGACGGTGAGATCCTCATCCGTACCGAAGCGAACAAGGAATTCCGAATCCCATACGAGGTATATCGAAATGCGGTTCTGTCTTTTGCAAGGCAGATCGAGAGCTTTTATCAAAGCAGTCCTCTGCGGATGCCGGAAGACGACCCGGAAAAGGGCGGATTTGCGGCTTACAAGAACGAATTCTATGCCCTGCTCGACAAAGCAATGGAGACCGAGACAGACATCGCCCGGGTCGCGATCCGGTTTGACGACTACCGTACGCTGAGTGATGCAGATATTCAAACGGTCTCGTCTATCGGTATTTCGCTGATGACCGACGACCATACGGGGTTCATTTCTTTCCGCGAATGCGCCTACAATTATCAGAAGCTTTACGGCGGTAACGGAAGATTCGTTGCCCAGCGGGATCTGAGCGGTTCCGATCCGTCCTATGTCTTCTACACCGCACCGCTGACTACCGAGATCGTCTTTCTTCGGGACGAAAGATCGGAGAAAAAGAAACGAATCTTCTCCCGCAAAAAGCAAACGCCCACGCGCGCAAAACGCTTGGCTGCATTCGAAAAGATGATAACCGATTTCGGATACACGATTGAGGATATTCACTTAGACTAATTCGCTCAAACGGCAAAGAATGCTTGTTCCTTGCCGTTATATTTTATCAATTTTTCCACACAAAAATTTCGCGCAAAACCTTGCAAGCGCCCTGTAAAAGTGCTATAATATCACCGTATTCACACGCACACGTTTTTAACAGAAAGGCTGGTTTCATCTATGAACATCAGAATCGGTATATACGGCTACGGAAATCTGGGCAGAGGCATCGAAAGCGCCATCCGCCAGAATCCCGACATGACCCTTGCGGCAGTGTTCACCCGCCGCGATCCCTCCACCCTGCAAATCGCCACCGAAGGCGTGCCCGTAGTCAGCACAGCAGACGTGCTCTCCTACAAGGATCAGATCGACGTGATGATCCTTTGCGGAGGCAGCGCCACCGACCTGCCCGTGCAGACCCCCCAGCTGGCAAGCCACTTCACCGTGGTGGACTCCTTCGACACCCACGCCAAGATTCCGGTTCATTTTGCCAACGTGGACGCCGCGGCTAAAGAAGGCGGCAACGTCGCCATCGTCTCGGCGGGCTGGGATCCCGGTGCGTTTTCGCTAAACCGTCTCTACGCAGGGGCGTTCCTGCCCGACGGTGCCGACTACACCTTCTGGGGCAAGGGCGTGAGCCAGGGACATTCCGATGCCATCCGCCGCATCGACGGCGTTGTGGACGCCAAGCAGTACACCATCCCTGTAGACACCGCGCTGGAGGCGGTGAGAAGCGGCTCAGCTCCCGCGCTGACCACCCGCGAAAAGCACACCCGCGAGTGCTTCGTAGTAGCCGAAGAAGGCGCAGATCTTGCCCGCATCGCGCGCGAGATCAAGGAAATGCCCAACTACTTTGCCGACTACGACACCACCGTGCACTTCATCTCTCTCGAAGAGCTCCACCGCGATCACAGCGGCATCCCTCACGGCGGCTTCGTTATCCGCTCGGGCAAGACGGGGCTGAATCGGGAGCACACCCACGTCATCGAGTACAGTCTGAAGCTGGACTCCAACCCCGAGTTCACTGCCTCGGTGATCGTGGCCTACGCCCGCGCCGCCCATCGGATGCACGCCGAGGGAATGATTGGTTGCAAGACCGTCTTCGACGTGGCGCCTGCCTATCTGTCGCCCAAGTCTTACGACGAGCTGATCGCTACCCTGCTGTAAACCGCACAAACTCGAGATCTGTGATCTCGAGTTTTTTAATGCACCTTCCCGCAATGCGGGCAGACCGTCTTCCCCGCGTCGTCCAGCGGGGTGATATTGCGAAAATGCAGCTGTGCCTCCACGTTACGGTGATAGAGCAGATTTTCCCTGCGGGAGGTCTCTGCACCCGCGCGGGCGGGACGGTAATTCTTGATCAGCGTATCCTCGTACGACAGCCCGGTTTCAGGACAGCGTCTCTGACGGATCACCGTGCGGCAAGCTGCACATTCCCAGCGCGCTTCAGCGAACCGATCCTCGACCATCTCCGGCGCGTCGCCGCAGAAGGGGCAGCTGTCCCGCTTTGCGTCCGAGTGGATCATCCCGCGCAGCAGAAGCTGTTGAATGCGGCGGAAGGATTCAATATCGTACAAGCTCAGACAGATCTGATTGCCCCGACCCTCGTCGGGGGTTGCAACCAGATATTCATCCGCCTCTACTCTGCCCCGAAAGAGCGCCAGCGCCTCTTCGCTGTACTGCCGGTCGGCTACGGGCAGCAAAAGAATGCGGTAGCGTCTGTCCTTGGTGAGGTTGAAGCGCAGGGCGGTAATGCCGTGGCTCTCCACCGTCTCCAGCAGCAGCGACCAACCGGCAAACGCGGCAGTCTGGTGCAAACGGTAGAAATCCACCGCTTCCCGGGAGTCAAACACAAAGTGGAAATGCCCCGCAGCGAACAGCGCCAGCATCGCACAGCAGATGCCGTATCCCTCTCCCGATGCGATGAGATCGCCCTCTCCCCCGTCGGACAGGTCGATCTTTCGATCTGCAAACCATTTGAGCAGCAGATAGATCCGATGATAATCCTTGTGCATCCGAAAGACGTTGGTCTTTTTCAACGTCAGCGCGCCCTTGAACCTCTTGCATTTTTGATAGACGGGGCTGCCCAGTCGGGAGCGGATGACCCGATCGATAAACAACAGCTTGTCTAGGCAACGGTCGGCGGCGGTGCGGTATTTGTCGTAATCCCGCACGTAGCCGATGTGCAGCTTGCCCAGGGCAAGAAAGTATTCCGGGTGGTTCAGCCGCTCCAGCAGATTGAAGCGCATATCCCGATCGGCGTACAGCATATTGGTCAGCCGCCGCATATTTCTGCTCACGAACTGCAGAATGATATTAACCGTGCGGGCAAACGCCAGATTCTCGTAGATGGCGTAGTGATCCTCGTTTTGGACGGTCTTCAGCCGACGGGGCTTCAGCCCGTCCTCGGTGATATTCTCCCACAGTTCGCTGTGGGCAGAGGCGTGCACGATGGTCTCGTTGTTCACCACCCGAACCGACTCCACCGGCAGAATGGCCGCGCTGTCCTTCAGACGGATGATGGGCTTTGCGAAGATGCGCTTGATGGCAGGCAGCTCCCGCAGGATCCGATCCAGCGTCTCCTCCAGCCCTGCGAAGTCGAAATTCTCCCGCAGCGCGAACAGATTGAGCTGTCGGACGGTGGCGGCGTCGAACCGGTCGTAGGTCAGCCCCTCCCTCTCCCGCGCAAAGTCGATCAGCGGAGCAAAATCGTCAACAAACCCCTCCGAGGACCGTGGGATAGTCATGTGATCCTCCATCGCTTAGTCCTCGTTGAGACGCAGGATGAACTCGCTGCAGCGAAGCAGACCCAGACGCTCAAAGTCGGCTGCCAGCTGCGCCTTGTTGTCGATGCTCTTGAATTCCAGCTTGCTGACCACCTTGCTCAGCAGAATGGTCTCCACCGCCTCTTGGACGATGGCGTCGGTGGGGGTGAAGCAAGCGGCGTAGATGCGGACGAAGGTTTCGATCTGGTTGGCAATACGGTTGCCAAAGGAGATGTTGTACGGTGCCAACAGCTCCTCCACCTGACCGATCACCGCCGAGGTCTCGATGTCGAAGCGCACGCTGGCCTTCGCCTCTTCAAACAGCCGTACTAGCTCGCCCACCGACAGATAGCGGGGCGGGATGGGATCGCGAAGCAGGGTCACCTTGGGAGCGCGCTTGTTGAAATTCATGGTATGGGCACGGTCGTAGACCTTGTCGCTGATCTCGAAGGTGCTCTCGTCCCGATTGGCGGTACCGATGAACCAGACGTTAGCGGGGATTTTCACGGTGTGACCGTCGACCAGCCCAAAATAGGGGGAGCTCTTCCCTTCGGCTCTGCGGAACAGACCAACGTTCAGTAGCTTGATCTCCCGCTTGTGCTCCTCATTCTCCATCAGAGAGAGGAAATCGGAGAAATAATACTCGATGCGGCTCAGATTCATCTCGTCCAGCACGATGAAGGTCAGCCGTTCGGGGTTCAGACGCGCTTTATAGAGCGCCTGCGTAAACTTTTTGGGGGTGTAGACGCGGCTGAACTCGTTGTAATAGCCCAGCAGCTCGTTTTTGTCACGCCAGGAGGATTCTACCTCCACGATCTCGCAACTACCCAGCACCGCTTCGGTGAAGATCTTGGGCAAGCTGGTCTTACCGGTACCGCTCATGCCCTGCAGGATGGTCAGGCGGGTAGCACCCAATCCCGCGATGAAGGCGGCAATATCGGCGGGCGTATAGGACAGATGCAGACGGGAGTCCCGGGCATAGGTCACTACGAACTGCACCAGGCCGGGCAGGGTGGGGGCGTCAAAGGCCGCCGTTTGCACAGCCGCCAGCTCCTGACGGTACAGGTTCACCTTGCTATCCAGCTCGGTAAAGGCGGGACAGGGATCGCTGTCGAATTTCGCGGGCAGGGGTGCGTCGGGAACAGACGGCTCGGAGAAAGCACCTCCGGTGGGGAGCGCGTTGACGGCAATCTCCGCCTCACCCACGGTGCCCTTGGTATAGGGCTTGCGGATCAACGTGACCAGCACCACCCCCGCCACCAAAAGGAACCAGATAAACGCCTGACTCTTGACCCGATACGTGAAGTTCACCGAGCCGATATTGATATATTGGCCGATCCACGCCATGATAATATCTTCGTTGAGCTTTTGCACGATTTCGTAATACTTGCCGAACAGACCCACCAGCAGAGAGGACACGCCTGCGAAAAACATTTCTGCCAGCGTCAGTCGGTAGAACAGCTTGGAGCGGCTGATCAGCGCAACGGTGGAGGCCAGCAGCAAGGCTACGGTCACCGCAAGGATGGCCAGCAGGAAAAAAGCCAGCAGCTGGAAGCCTGCCGCCCGGCTGTTGTAGGAGGTCAGCAGCTGGAAGCCGTTGACCCGGATGGTCTCCATCGACGCAGGCTCGGTAAAGTTCACCTGAATGATATTGCCCAGGCAGGCCACGACGGTCAGAACTGCCGCCGCCGTTCCGTAGAGATAAAATTCGATGCGCGCGCCCTTCAGCTTGGCCGCCGCACGGTCTTCGATCCCCTGATCCATTCCGCGGGCGACGAAGGCAAAGCCGATAGCGGCCGCCGCTACCAGCAGGAAGGGAACGATGCTAACGCCGCAGCTGAATCTGGCGACGGTGTAATTGCGCACGGTGCAGTAGACAACGCCGCCGATATAATAGAGCCCCGTGATCAGCGCGTTGAGCACGATAAGATTGCGGATCTTTGCCGCGTAGCGCGCGCCCGATCCGGAATAGCTTTTCAGCGAATACAAAAAGTAGATCAAGCTGCCCGCACAGCAGAAAAACAGCAGTGCAAACACAATCAGGTTGACGATCGCACCTGCGTCAAAGGACATTACGCCGATGGGGATCAGCGATTCATTGGTGTATTCGTCCTTGCAGAACGGGATGAAGAACAACAGAAAGGACAACGCCACCGAGCCAAGGCCAAGCCCGAACAGCAGATATCCTCGTGCCTTCTCCTTTTGCGGCTTTGGTTGTCGGAGAGCTCCGCTCGGATTTCCGTTTCGGTACGTAGATTGATACATCTTGAAATCAACTCCTTGTTTAACTGTTGTTTTATTATACCGCAGTCCGCTGCATCTGTCAACGGCATAATAAAATGATTTCCCATATATTTTCAAATTTTGCCGCAGCAAAATCGCCCTCCCCTTCGGACAGAATCCGTGGGGAGGGCAACTTGCGGTTATACGTTATACTTGGTGCGGATGCGCTCCAATACCGCGCCGATGGGCGGCTTCAGAAGCAGCAGAAAGAGGGCGTTGGACACGGCGTAGATCACCGTAAAATAGCCCGATGCGGCCACCGCCGTCAGATAGCGGGCAAGGCGGAAGGCTCCGTCCATCCACAGCACCGTCCAGACGTCCATCAGCAGGGAGAAGAGCACGCCCGACAGAAGCGCGCCGATGAGAAGGACGATCCTGCTTCTTTTCATGGGATTTGCAAACACGCCTGCCAGCAGACCGATCACGCCCCAGACGAACATCTGAATGGGCGTCCACAGCCCCTGTCCAAAGTAGAAGTTGGAGATTACCGCCGTCAGCGCGCCGGTCAAAAAGCCGGACTCGCTGCCGAAATACATACCGGTCAGCACGATCAGAGCAGTCACCGGCTTAAAGCCGGGCAGTGCGGTGAATACGATCCGTCCCGCCACCGAAAGAGCCACCATGGCGGCAACGATCACCATGCGCGCAGTATTGTTCTGCTTTTTCTCAAACCGCAGGAAAAAGGGGATGCAGGCCAGCACCGCAATACACATGGAGACCCACGCAGACTGCTTGTTTTCAAACAGCATCGCGCCGCCAAGTGCCGCCAGCGGCATACCAATGCACATGATCCCGTAGGAGAGTATCTTTCTCAGCTTCACGTCGATCCTCTCTTCCCTGCCGACTCTGCCCGGGCGCAGTCGATCACCTGCCCGCAGGTAACGGCAGACCTCCACAGCCCCCGCGCCATGCGGGAGGCGGCGGTGGTGTAGAAATTGTTCTCCCCAAAGAAGCGGGCGGGAGCATCGGCAGACAGCACCTGACCGTCGAAAAAGAGGGCGCAACGGTGGGCACACTCGGCGGCAAACTCCACGTCGTGGGTCACCGTCAGGATCGCCGTTCCCTCCGCCGCCAGCTCGTTCAGCAGTTCACAGAGACGCCGCTTGGCGGCGGCATCCAAGCCCTTGGTGGGCTCGTCCAGCAGTAGGACGCGGGGGTTTCGCAATAGTAGCATGGCCAGCGCGCAGAGCTGCAGCTCACCGCCGCTCAGGTCGTAGGGATGCTTGGACAGGTGGGCGCCGATGCCCAGCCGCTCCACCACGGCGCGAAGCTCGTCCGCACGCCGATCGGTCGGACAGGCCGCCGCCGCCGCGGTCAGATCGGCCTCCACGGTGGTCTGCAAAAACAGGGTGCGGGGATTTTGGGGCAGCTGTGCCAGCCGTTCTTGATAGAGCGATCCGCCCTTGTAGCGGTCAATCGGCTTGC
Source organism: uncultured Lachnospiraceae bacterium (assembly GCA_964519075.1). Lineage (GTDB taxonomy): Bacteria > Bacillota > Clostridia > Oscillospirales > CAG-272 > CAKSQF01. The sequence goes on along the minus strand of CAZFJJ010000010.1, from coordinate 4,737 downwards.
CGTCCACCAGCACCTTTCCCCGATAGGGGCGGGACAGCCCCGCGATCAGATTCAGCGCGGTGGTCTTGCCGGCACCGTTGCCGCCCAGCAGAGCGAAGATCTCGCCCGCCTTCACCTGCAGCGACGCGCCCCGCAGAACGTCGGGAGAATCTTTCTCGTAGCGAAACCATACGTCCCGCAGCTCAATGCGGAGCTCTCCGTCGGGGGATGGAGCGGATTCGGCAGGCTGAACCGCGCCCGTATAGCGCGACTCCAGATAGTCTCTTCCCTCTCGGACGGTTAGGGGACAGTCACCTTCCTCACCCAGCGCGGAGCAGATCCGCACCGCCGAGGGCAGTCCCGCCAGCATAGGATGCGCCGACGACCGCTCGGAAAGTCGCCGTCCCACGGCGCGGGGAGGCTCGTACAGCAGTACCCTTCCCCCATCCATCAAAAGGATCTTGTCGGCGATGGGGAATACCTCCTCCAGCCGATGCTCCGACAGGATAACGGTGAGCCCCAGCTCCCGATTGAGCCGATGCAGAGTGGCGATGAAATCGGCGGCGGCGATGGGATCCAGCTGCGCCGTCGGTTCGTCCAAAATCAGCAGCTCGGGCTGCAAAAGGATCACCGACGCCAGATTCAGCAGCTGTTTTTGTCCTCCCGACAGGGTGTCGGTGGATTGACGGAACCAGCCGTCGATGCCGAAATAGGCCGCCATCTCCCCTGCCCGACGGCGAATCACGTCCGAGGGGATGCCCAGATTTTCCGCACCGAAGGCCAGCTCGTGCCAGACGCGGTCGGTGACGATCTGGCTGTCGGGATCCTGCATCACGAAGCCGATTCGGGCAGCAGAGGTGCGATCGTCCAGCTCTCCCACCGGCGTACCGCAGTAGCGGACACTGCCGCTCTGCTCGCCCGCGGGGATCAGCTCCTTCTTCAGCAGTCGCAGAAGCGTGGTCTTGCCGCAGCCCGACTCGCCGCAGACTACGACAAACTCGCCCCGCTCCACCGACAGATTCAGGTCGGTCAGCGCGGCAACTGCCGTATTGGGGTAGCAAAAGCTCAGATCTTCGATCTGGAGGATCTCCATACGATCGCCTCCTTGACTTGTAAACTGAAGGGCAAAAATGCCAGTATGCCAAACGCGCCGTAGGCGGTCAGCGCAAAGGAATCGGCACCGATGGCGTCGAGGGTGGGATAAAAGTCGTACTCCACCTGTCCCACGGCGGTGCCCGCCATGCACAGGGCGAAGAGCAACAGGATCAAAGTCAGCAAAAGCGCGTCCCGACGGTCAAAGCGGAAGATCGAGAAGGCGCTCCGTCCGCGGTGCCCGTAGCCGCGCGCCTTCATGGAAACGGCGGTCTCCATGGCGTGCTCCATGGACCAGGCCACCGTTGCGGTCAGCACGCCGCCCAGATTCTTGACCCCGGTAAGCCATCCCGTCTTCCCCGATTCCATCCCCGCCGCCTTGCGAGCGCGACTGACCTGTCGGAAGCGGCGCAGAAACAGCGGGATCAGCCGCAGCGACATAGTCAGCAGCAACGCCAGCTTGGGTGCGGCTCTTCCGAAGAGGCAGAGGATTTTGTCGTCGGTCAGCACGGCGGTCATGCACCTGCACCAGAGCATGACGCCCACCAGCATCAGCGCCAGCGACACGCCGTAGAGCAGCGCTTCCAGCGTAGGCGACAGCCCCCACAGCGAAAACAGGACGGTGCTGCCGCTATCGGAGGCAAGCAGCGGATTGGTCAGGGCGATCAGCAGGAAAAACGGCAGGAAAAAGCCCATACTCCGCAGAGTCTTGCCCGCGCCGCTCAAAAGGATGCAGTAGAGCAGACCGCCGCTCAGCGTCAGCAGCTGCACCACGGGATTCCAGACGAACATGGTCACAATGAGAAGCGCGACGAAATAGGTCGCCGCCACGATGGGATGGCTGTCGGACAGACTTTTCACCAAAACACCTCCTTGCCGATCGTTTGGTTTGAATTACAGGATATTATATCAAATTTTCGTCGGAATGTCAATCAAAATCCAGCAAAAAACACGGCTTCCAAGGAATCCGTGTTTTTTGAGCCGAATTATTTCCAATAAACGCCGTCTGCGTTGACGCTTCCTGCGGCAGAGGTGCCCGACGCAAGGGTAGCGGACTTACTGCCCAAATAGATCGCCATCGCGGAATTGATGCTCGTAGGCATCTTGACTGAAGCGACGGCACTGCCCGAAACGGTAACGTTCAGGTATCTGCCCGAGGTCAGCGACAGGGTAGATTTAGTAGCCACCGAGCTGAAGTTCGAGCAATGGGTCGCCTCGCTGGTCATGCCGCCCGAGGGCATGATGGCGATGACCTGTCCCGCAGTATACTTGTAACCCGCCTCGGTATCGATGGCAGAGTTGCCGCCGGAGGTGCAGATCACCACGGTCTTTCCGCCCGAGAAGACGATGCCGCTGTAGGAGGTGCGGCTGTTGGAGTCGATGCCGTCGCCGCCCGCGTAGATGTACAGCTTGCCGCCCGAGATCACGATCGCCTCGCCCGAGGTGGCGGGCGCGTTGATGCCGTCGTCCTTGGAGATGATCGAAATATCGCCGCCGCTGATGCGGACGTTGTTGCCCTCCAATCCCTCGTAGCTTCCGGTAACCTTCACGGTGCCGCCCGAGACGGTCAGCGTTCCGTCGGCGTGAACACCGTCGTCGTTGCTGGAGAGAGTGAGCGTACCGCCCGAGATAGTCACGTGACCGGTAGAGGTAGAGCCGTTCTCCAAGGCGGTGCCGCCGTTGGCGTGGATCGCGTCGTCGTAGGCTTCGATATTCACGGTACCGCCGCTGATCACGATCTCGTTGCCGGCTTTGATACCCTTGGTGGAGTAGTCGCCCTTGTCGGTGTTGCCATCGTTCATTCCGCCGCCCATTCCGCCGCCCTGAGAGGAGGTGGTAAAATTCGTCCAGCTCAGCGTCATCGAGCCGTTCCGATTAGAGATCGCTATGGTATCATAGGAGTCGTGAAGCGCCATCTCGGACGACGCGGCGTAATAGCTCGTATCCTGTCCCTGGGTTTGGGAACTGCTGTACATATACAGCGTCATCTTCTCATACCCGGACTTTTTGGGGAAGGAGTAGTAGTAATAGGTGGATTGACCGCCGCGAACGCTGGTATAATACACGGCGTTCACCCATTCGTAGGTGCCATCGCTGTTGGTATATTTTACAGAATATTTGTAAGTCTGTTTGGAATATCGGACGTAATACGTATTTCCGGAAACGGCAGTCACTTCCTCGGAATACGGGGAATACTTGTCGGTATAGATATTCACCACCGTGCTATCGCCGCCGATGACCACGTTGTACGCGGCGTCGATGCCGTCGCAGGCGGCGTAGACGTTGTGGGTTCCGCCCAGGATCTCCACGGTTCCCCGCTGATTGCCCTTGTCGGAGACGTCTGTATTATCGGTCTTGATACCGTCACCCATGGTGGCGATGAGGGTGGTGATACCGCTCTCAATCGTCACGCTGTCGTTGCCCTTGAGGGCGTTGTCGGTACAGGTGACCGACAGGGTCAGGTTCTTCACGGTCAGGTCGTCCTTGGTATGGATGCCCTTGTTGTTCTCGGACACCACGGTCAGCGCGCCCTTGCCGCAGATCTCCAGATCCACCTGCGACCAGATCGCCGCCGCGTACTGGGTGGTATCGTCCTCGGCAACCGTCGCGCGGTTGTCGTAGATATAATTTTTCGTGCCGTTTTTGGCGGTGATGGATACCTCGTCACCGCTGAGCACGGTGATGGGAGAGGTTTGGTCTGAGGTGATGGTAACGCCGGTCAGCTCCAGATCGAATTTGTAATCGTCTCCCACGTCGATGACGAGATTACCGTTCAACATACCCGAGATGGCATAGACCGTCTTTTGGCTGACGGCGTTGAAGGTAACGGTGTTGCCCGAGATGGTATAGGCGTCCTTGGTGCCCGACACCCAGGTGATGGTCAGTCCGTCGATGGAATCGGTCTCGCCGCCCGACGGCGTCTGCGTGCCGGTATTCGCGGTCGTGGTGGTCACCGGCGTAGTATTGCCGCCACTTGCCGTGGTAGTGGCAACGGGCGTGTTACTGCCGGTCGTGGTGGTAGCGGGCGTAGTGCTGACACTTGCCGTGGTAGTCGCAGGCGTAGTACTGCCGCCGTCCTTGGTTGTGGTAGTGGGCGTATTACCATTGTCGGCGGTCGTTGCGTCGGTCACGGGAGTGTCATTGCCCGCCTCTTTGTCGGTGGTAGCGTTGGGAAACGTGCTGACCTGCGTTACGGACGTGTTTCCCTTCGTCGTTGCAGCAGTCGCACCGTCGGCAGATTCATCGGTTGTCCGGGCAGATCCGATATCCGCAGTGGCAGTCCCGACATCGCCGCTGCCGCCGCACGTGGTCAGCGCAAGCGCGATCCCGCAAAGCAGTAGAAGCAGCAGAATGCCAGCCAGAATAGCAATCCGTTTTTGGTTGTCCTTCATTGTATTTTCTCCTTCGGTTATTCTGCTCGTTATTTTGGGCGATAGAGCGTATTTTTTCGAACAGCACCCCAGTTTGTTTCATTATATCATTTTTTCAACGAACCGTCAACCGATTTCACAGAAGATTCACACAAGATTCAATTTTGCTGCGCCCAAAGCCGTCCCCTGTCAGTCATCCTGTGCGAAGGGCAACCGTCGCCTTGGTGCAGACCGTTCGTACCGCGCTCTCCCTCAGTCTCGTAGCTGCCGCAGGCTGCTACTCGACAGCTCCCTC
>CAZFJJ010000009.1:0-20097 GCA_964519075.1 uncultured Lachnospiraceae bacterium | reverse complement strand
GGCTAACCGTCTGCTGGGATTCGGACTGGGTGTGGTAATCGGTCTGATCTGGGCGCAGATCCTGTCGCTGCTGCTGTTCAGCTTTTCGGAGCTGCTGGTGGTCTCACTGGGATGGCCGTCCAAGGAAGCCTTCGAAGGCTCGGTGGTGGCGCGCTGGATGTTCGATCATAATCTGTTCCGCATTTTGATGGATCTGATCTGATCAATCTCAACCAATACATACCCGCATCCGTAACTTTTGGATGCGCCGCACGGTTATAGGAGTCGACCCAACTGTGCAATCTACTTACAAATCTATTTCTGCCAATGCAAAAGGAACCTAATTTATGGAAATGTGTGCAAGATGCAAAAAACGGGTAGCCGTGATCTTCATCTCCCGCATCGACGGTAACAAATCGGTGAACGAGGGGATCTGCATTAAATGTGCGAAAGAGCTCGGCATTAAGCCCGTCAACGATATTATCAAAAATATGGGACTCTCCGACGAGGATCTGGATCGCATGGACGGCGAGATGGAGAATCTGATGGAGATCATGCCCTCCGAGAGCGACGAATTAGAGGAGTCGCCCCAGGGGAAAACGCCTCCCATCGACTTCCGCAAGCTCTTCGGCAGTATGGGACTGCCCGGGATGCCCTCCGCCGAGGGTGAAGCCCCCCGAAAGAGCGGGAAAGCCGGCAAAGCCCCCAAGGGAAAGAAATTTCTCTCCCAATACTGCACCGATCTCACCGCAGATGCCCGCGCGGGCAAGCTGGATCGCATCGTGGGACGCGAGCGGGAGCTTGCCCGTATGATGCAGATCCTCTGCCGCCGTCAGAAGAATAATCCCTGCCTGATTGGCGAGCCCGGTGTAGGTAAAACCGCCATCGCCGAGGCGCTGGCACAGAAGATCGCCAGCGGTGAAGCCCCCTACAAGCTCCAAAATAAGGAAGTCCATCTGGTAGACCTGACCTCGCTGGTAGCGGGAACCCAATTCCGCGGACAGTTCGAGTCTCGGATCAAGGGGCTGATCGAGGAGGTCAAGGCGCTGGGCAATATCATTCTGGTCATCGACGAGGTTCACTCCATCGTAGGCGCAGGAGATGCCGAGGGCTCTATGAACGCCGCTAATATCCTGAAACCCGCCCTTTCCCGTGGCGAGATCCAGCTGATCGGTGCCACGACCCTTGCGGAATACCGCAAATATATAGAGAAGGACGCCGCGCTGGAGCGCCGCTTTCAGCCCATCATGGTGGAGGAGCCCTCCATTGCCGACACCGTCGCCATTCTGAAGGGCATCAAGAGCTACTACGAAAACTTCCACGGACTGACCATCCCTGAGCTCACGGTGGAGCGAGCGGTTACTCTGTCCGAGCGCTATATCACCGACCGTTTCCTCCCCGACAAGGCCATCGACCTCATCGACGAGGCTGCCGCCTATCTGGCACTTCGTTCCCCCGCCATCAAGCGAGCTGAGCTGGCAACTTCCGCGCTGGAATCGGTTCGCAAGGAAAGAGAAGCTGCCGAAGCAGAGGAGGCCACCACCGACGAGGCACTGAATGCCAAGTATCAGAAGATCGCCGAGCTGCGCTCCAAGGAGCTGGCCGCAGAGGCGGAATTCAAGGAAGCCTCCGCCGAGAGAGACAAAGTCGCGCTTTCCACCGCCGAGCTGGCCGAGGTGATCGAGGTCTGGACCGGCATCCCTGCCGCCAACATCACCGAAAACGAGTTCAAACGCATCGACCACCTTGCCGACCGTCTGAAAAAGCGGATCGTCGGGCAGGACGAGGCGGTGGACGCCGTCGCCCGCGCAATCAAGCGGAGTCGCACCGGCGTTACGGCAAAGCGCCGCCCCGTTTCCTTCATCTTCGCAGGTCCAACCGGCGTGGGCAAGACCGAGCTGGTCAAGACCCTTGCCGCAGACCTGTTCGACTCCCCCGAGACGCTGATCCGTCTGGATATGTCCGAATTTATGGAAAAGCACAGTGTTTCCCGAATAATCGGAGCGCCTCCCGGCTACGTTGGCTACGACGAGGCAGGTCAGCTCACCGAAAAGATCCGCCGCAAGCCTTATTCCGTCGTCCTTTTTGACGAGATTGAGAAGGCGCACCCCGACGTAATGAACATCCTTCTGCAGATTCTGGACGACGGTGTAATCACCGACGCCTCAGGCAAGAAGGTAAATTTTGAGAACACGGTGATCGTCATGACCACCAACGCGGGTGCCAACGGCGTCTCCGCTACCCCCGGCTTCAATCCCGCCGCCCGCGCGGTAGAGGACTCCAAGACTCAGAAGGCGCTGGAATCCTTCCTCCGCCCCGAGTTTTTGAACCGCATCGACGAGATCATCACCTTCCGCACGTTGGACGAGGAGGATTTCGTAAAGATCGCCGCTATCCAACTGTCCGATCTGCGCAATGCGCTGTCTGAGCGAGGCATCGCCCTCAGCTGGAGCGAGGAGGCCGCCGCCCTGCTGGCGAAAAAATCCTACTCCCGCAAGTTCGGCGCCCGCAATCTGCGCCGCGTGATCCAGCGCGAGGTGGAGGATGCCCTGGCGTCCAAGCTGATCGCCGACTATTCCACCGGCATCAGCGCCGCTTCCATCACCACCGACAGCGAAGAGCTGGTCATCGCCTGCGTATGACCAAGGACTCCACCATTGGAGCCCGCCGGAAGCTTTTTGAATCAAGTTTCGGACTTCAAATACTTTTTTACGGCAAAACTGCGTTTTTGCCAGACTAATCACAGCTATAATTCCCTAAAGGTTTTTGAGGGGGGGAACTTTTTGCAAAAAGTTCCCCAAAAAATACAGAAAGGAGCAAGTATGGCAAGATGGTTTGATCTGACTCCGGAAGCTGCCGCCGAGGCACTGGGCAGCGATCTTTACACCGGTCTCACCGCGGCTGAAGCCAAACGGCGTACCCGTCAAAAGGGCTATAATCGCATCTTTCCCATCCCGGAGGGTAATTTTCTCTCCTATCTTCGGCAGATCGCGCTAAATCCGCTGTCCGTACTATTGCTTCTGACAGCGATTCTGTCTGCATTTTTTAACAATCTTGCGGTGTCGGTCACGTTGATCCTGTTATTGATCATCGGCTACGGTTCGATGATTTTCGTACATAACAAAGCGCAACAGATCTTTGCAGGAATGAGCAAATTCTCACTTCCCTACGCCAAGGTGATCCGAGAAGGACGAATGTTTATTCTCCGCCAGGAGCAATTGGTTCCCGGCGACATCATTCTGCTCTCTACCGGCGACATCGTTCCCGCGGACGCTCGACTGATCGAGGGTAACGATCTTTATCTTTTGGAGTCGGGCATTACCGCCGTCACCGGCGCCGTCCGCAAAAACGCCTCTTTTTACGACTATCGAAATCTGGAGCCGCATCAGCAGGTCAACATGGTCTTTGCGTCCACCATCGTCGCTCGCGGAAGAGGCCGCGCTATCGTCTGCCGCACCGGAGAGGACACGCTGGTTTGCCAAACTCATCAGAACAGACCCGCCGTCCGCTACGACAAGCTTGCACTGTTCGAGCGTCTGCAAAAGATTTCCCACTATGCGTCGCTGATTTCTATTTCGTTCGTCTTCCTGCTGACGTTGCTGAATCTGCTGACCCATCGCTGGGAGGTGCTGAGCGGCTTTCTGACGCTCCTTTCCCTTTCCGTATCCGCGCTCAGCGAATTTTACACGGCGATCGCACGCATCCTGATTGCAAGCGGTATTTTCGGTGCTGTAAAACAAAAGGATAAGGTCACAAAGGGCACGCTCATCAAAAATGCAGACAAACTGGAGGATCTGGCCAAGGTGACCACTTTGTTGATCCCTCCGGAATGTCTGGTCAGTGAACGAGATATGCGTCTGTCCGCGCTGATGGCAGGCGGCACCTTTTACGATTTTGATCCCAAAACCCGGGACGGACTTTGCCGAAGTCTGCTTCGCTACGGCGTGCTGTCAACCGGTATATACGGCACCGATCAATTGGTGACCCTTAACGAAACCGGCGCTAACACATTTTCCTTTGAGGAGGACGCTATACTGAAAGCCGGCACGCAATCGGGAATATGGAACGCAAAACTCAGCGACGCGTATCAGCTGATCGAGCACCGCCGCCGCGAGGACACGCCGTTCGGTCTGACCGTTTGCGATCTTACGCTGACACGCCACTCCGGACAGTACGTCCTGATTGCAAGAGGCGACGTCCGACAAATTCTGAGCCTGTGCTCCCACTACACCGATCCCACCGGACAACCCCGCACGCTTACTACCGTCCGCCGTCAGCAGATCCTCACCGATGCAGGGCAGCTGATGCGGGGGGACAGACAGATCACAGCAATAGCCACCACGCTGACGGCCGCACCGGGACTTGCATCTCTGGGAGATCTCAGCGGACAGCTGACCTTCGAGGGCTTACTCACCTTCGAACAGCCGATTTTGCCCGACTGCGCCAAAACAGTTCGCAAGCTGCGAGAAGCCGGACTGCGGATCATCCTGTTATGTCCCGAAGAGTCCGAGCGCGGATACTATCTTGCAGAAGCGCTTGGTATTCTTGACGATCGAGAACAGGCAATTACCGCTACCGAAATCCGTGAAATGAGCGAAGAGCTTTTTTTAGAAAAATTCACCGGATACACGCTCTATCAGGGACTTACGGTTCCTATGCGGCGCACCGTGATGAAGCTGTGGAAGGATAAAGGCGAACGGGTTCTGTATATGGGGCGGGAGCTTGCGGAGATCAATCTGATCCGCGAAGCAGACGTAGGTGCCACCCAAGCGCTAACCTTGTCCGGCAAGGGACTTCGCAAGCTTTCCTCTCCCTCCGGCGCAAAGATCCCCGTTCACATCAGCCAATCCTCCGACGGCGCATTGAACGGCTGCGACGCGCTTCGATTCGTATCTGACATTGTTCTATCCATGGTGGATCGCGACGGAAGCGGCGGTCTTAATGCGCTGACTGCTGCAATTTGCAGCGCCCGTCACATTTTCCGTTGCCTGCAGCGAATATTCGTTTATCTGACCGCGTCCCTTACGGCAAGATTCGTGTTGACCTTGTTGGGGTTTGCCTTCGGCGCACTTTGGCTTTCTCCCGTACAATTGCTGTTCTGGGGAATGATCTTGGATCTTACAGCCATCTTGACCCTTGCGCTGAGCAGATCTACCGATCATCTACCCAAAAAGACCACGTCAAAAAAAGATGTCCACCGCTCCTATAAGGACTATCGGAAGCTGCTGCTCCCCTCGATCGGCGTAGGCATCGTTCTGTCTGCGGCGCAAACACTGGTGCTGTTGCTCGCGCGCTGCTGGACAGCAGAGGCAGACGTTGGGGCTACGCTTGCGTTCCTCAGCACTCTACCGGCAATGGCAACGCTCCTTTTGGAAACAGGAAGGAATACAGGGCACCGTTCACCCGGGTTCGGTATCAGCCGAATGCTTTTGGCCGCAATGGCCGTCATCTGCGCCTTTACGGTTCTCTGCTTCTTCTTCCCCGTTATCGGCAAGCCGTTCGGGATCGTAACAGTCCCCCCAACGGCTTTCCCCCTGATCCTGCTGCCCGCAACGATTGTTCTGATCGTGTGCGAAGGATTGCATCGCCTTTTGGGCGATCTGAATTGACCCGATCCCTCTCCCGCGCCTTGCGCGGAAGAGGGATTTTTTTGCGTAATTTAACACAAAAAGGCAAATAAATTGCTCAAAAGAGCGGTATTTTTTAGTCTAATCCCCCCTTCGACAAAAAAACTGTTGACAAATCCGTAAAACAATGCTACAATAGAAAATGTGCCCTTATATCCTACTCAACGAAGTATAATTGCAATAGGTGAATGAATGAAGAAACAACTCCTTTCCTTAGGCCTTGCGGCATTGGTGCTATGCCAGGCGAGCGTGCTCCCGCTGACGGTTCTTGCCGATAGTGACAGCACACCCGAAGAGAGCGAATCATCCTCTACGGATCATACATCCTCATCCGACCCCGCGGTAATTGACTATACCCATACAATCAGCGACGCAGGTGTAGAACTGATCAAAAGCTTCGAGGGATTCTCCCGTTACGCCGTATGGGATTATAAGCAGTATTCCATCGGCTACGGATCCTACGTAGAGTCCCCCGACGTCTATCCTGACGGCATTACCGAGCGGGAGGCCTCCGAGCTGCTTCGCACGATGATCGAGGATTTTAACGTCTATCTGAATATTTTTTTGGTGGACAACCGGATCCTCCTGAATCAAAATCAGTTCGATGCCCTTGCCAGCTTCGGCTACAATCTGGGCAAATATGTGTGGACGGCACGGGATTATGAATTTATTCAGATGCTCAAGTCGGGCGAATACCTCACCGACCGTGAACGGTTCATCGAGGCGTACTGCTCCATCTGCCACGCGGGCGGCCAGTTCCTGCAGGGTCTGTACGACCGCCGCGTACGTGAGATGAACATTTTCTTCTCGGAATACGATCTCTCCGATCCAAACGCCGATCTGTACGTAGTCAACGTCACCAACACTCTGTCGATCCGCCAGCAGCCCTCCACTTCCTCCACCCGTCTGGGAACGGTTGCGGGTTCAAAAGTGATCCGCGTCCACGATTATTCCGCAGACGGCAAATGGGCTTACACCTCATACTGCGGCTATTTCGGTTGGGTCAGTATGGATTATCTGGTTAGCATCAACGAAGAGGAAATGGTCACCATCACCGACGATAACGGCTACGACGACGCAGGAATCCATTACGTCTTCGACGGCATGGAGATGACTGCAATGGTAGGCGGAAACGGGTCAATCAATTCCTCCGGTTATTCAGGTGAGTTCGGCGGGCAGATTTACCTGACCAAGTACATCCTTCACAAAGGCTCGATTTATACGCTGATCGGCATTTCTGATACAGCGTTTGCCGGCTGTCAGAAGATCACCTCGATTTATATTCCCCCTGCCGTCACCTCTATCGGCACGAACGCATTCGCCGACAGTTCTTTGGAAGAGATCATCTACACAGACGGTAGTTATGCAAAAACCTGGGCAAAAGCATCCGATTATATCGCTACCGACGAGCGCTGTATTACCGGACATACGCACTCGGCGTGGAAAGTGACTACCAAGGCCTCCTCCACCGCCGCCCAGTCTGAAGAACGCACCTGCTCGGTCTGCAAAGAGACCCAGACCCGACGACACGTAGGCATCGAAATCAACACCTACCCCTCCAAGACCGAATACAAGGAGGGACAAGCCTTTTCACAAAACGGTCTGACGGTAAACGCCGTCTATTCCGACGGGAGCCGCTCTGCGGTTACAGGATTTACCGTCAGCGGATACAACAAAAACACGCTGGGAACGCAGACATTGACCGTTTCATACAGCATTTTCCAGACCGTTTTTACGGTGCAGGTCAGCGCAAAATTTCTGACCGGTATCAAGCTTTCTTCCAAGCCAAGTAAACTGACCTATATCGAAGGGCAGGAGCTGAATCTCACCGGGCTGACGGTAAAAGCCTACTACGATAACGATACCAATGCTACGGTAACTAAATATTCGGTCAGCGGTTACGACAAAAACAAAATCGGGACCCAGACCGTTACCGTGACCTACAACGGCAAGACCGCTACCTTTACGGTCACCGTGAAAGAAAAAACTCTGACCTCTATCCAGATCGTGAATTATCCCGACACGATGGAGTATTTCTGTAACGACCCCTTTGACACCACCGGTCTGCGGCTGAAGCTGTCCTACGACAACGGAACGACCGCATACGCCACCGACGGATTTACCGTCAGCGGCTATCACAGCGATACCCCGGGTATCCAGACCGTCAGCATCGGCTATCAGGGAAAAACTCAGACCGTGCAAATCACTGTAATTCTGAACTACCTGAAATCCGGCGAGTTGACGATTGTAAACGGCGAAGTGACGGGCATTCCCGCCGATACCACCGTTGCAGAGCTGCGCGGCTACTTTGAATCGGGCGACCGTATCGAGGTGCTGAAGAACGGTAAGGTTCTTTCGGAGACCGCCGTCGTCGCCTCGGGCTACACGATCCGACTGGTGTACAACGGAACGGTACAGGATACCGCCACTCTGTACGTCATGGGCGATCTGACCGGCGACGGTCACGCTACCGTCAGCGACTTCGCCATGCTCAGCGACTACCTGATGGGCAATATAGAACTGAGCCCTACCGCTCTGCGGGCAGGCGATCTGGACGGCGACGGCTCCATTACCCTTGCCGATTACTGTGCACTCTATCCCCTTACCCTGACAGACGATCCCTCCGGATCGGTCTGACGGGATGTTATAATCCGAGGAAAGTATGAAAAAAACAATTACAATCCCCGTTATTCTGTTGTGCCTGACCACTTGGCTTGCGACCGTTTTTGCCGCGGTTCCGATTTTTGCAGAACCGGACGCAGCCGAGACTGATGAATCAACTGCCGTCACCGACGAACCCTCTACCGACACACCCGCAACCGATGAAACGCCCCTTGCAGAAGGCGTGAAGATAACCGCGCCCAAAACCCTCCGCGCCGGGGAAGAGGTCTCCTTCACGCTGGTCTGCAGTGCGTCAAAGCTGCGGGCGGCACAGGGCAGCCTCACCTACGATCCCTCTATCCTTACTTACGTCAAAAGCGAGGTGATCCCGGAAGATTGGGAGATGACCTTCTCGGAGGCGAACGGTACGCTGAAGTATCTGGGTCTGTCCACCGAAAACCGCGATTTGACCGGTGAGATCCAGCTTTTCCGAATCGTATTTCGCATCGCGGATACCGCCGTCGAGGGAAACGGACTACCCTTCGTCCTGTCAGACGCCACCGTTTACAACGGAAGCGAAGAGGTGATCCTACCCGGCGGCGAAATCACTTGGGCGGTAACCCGTCCCCTGTCCACGCAGTGCACACTGGAAGCACTGTCGGTGGTGGGCGGCAATCTTTCTCCCTCGTTTTCTCCTGAAATCACCGAATATAGCATTACTCTGCCCTATACCGTCTATTACGCCGACGTTTCCGCCACTGCATGCGCATACGGGCAGATCAAGCTCAGCAGCCGCGAGCTGAAGGTGGGCGAGAACGAGATCCGCGTCACGGTCATCTCCGAGTCGGGGTTGCAGCAGGTGTATACCATCACGGTCACCCGTCTGGCAGACCCCAACTACATCCCCTCCTCCAACAACCGCATTCTGTCACTGGAGCTGTCCGACGGTCTGCTCTTTCCCGCGTTTTCACCCGAGATCACCGAGTATTCAATCTACTTGGTAAAAGGTCAGGACGTTACGCTTACGCCGACACCTGCAGAGAAAGCGATTGCAGATCCGCTGACGATTCCGGCAGAGCGCGCTACCGGCACAACGCTTGATGAGGCTACCGCCGGTACCTTCACCATCGTCTGCCGTGCCGAGGACGGCACCGCCCGCACCTACACCTTCCATACCATCCTGTTGGACACGCCCGATGAACTTGCCAAGGTGCAGACCTCCGTGATGGCGGAAAGTCCGTGGACCGCCATCCTGATCTTCTCCTTTGCCGCAGTTACCGTGTTCTTCCTGGGATTCGTGGTCAGCCACCTGTTCCACGCCAGAAACGGAAAAAAAGAATCCGCCCCCACGAAGGAGGATACGGAGCATAAAGAATCCGAATAACGAACAAAACCTGCGAAATCGGCGATTTCGCAGGTTTTGTTCGTTATTCATTGAGAATAAACGTCCAATTTTCGCGCAGAGCGGCGGGCATCATCTCGCCCAGTGTTTGGCCATCGTGGAGCAAATTCTGATCGCCCATATGGAAGAAGAAAAACTCGCCGACGCCGTCGTTGTAACCCAGTTGAAATTCGATCTCTCCCTTGAAATAGGAAAAGACGGGTTTTAGCTGTGCATCCACCGCCCAAACGACGCTCATTCCGTCGGTATTGACCGTTTCTTTAATCCACTTTTCCTTTTGCAAAAACCAATTCCAAAAAGATTTCGCCGCTTCCATATCCATAGCTTTCTTTCTAAAAAATCCAAGCATCTCTATTTCCTTACTTAATTCTTGCTTCTCAGCTGATTGATCGCGTGCAGGAAGGTGTCGATGTCCTTGAACTCGCGATAGACCGATGCAAAACGGACGTAGGAGACCTCGTCCAGCTTCTGCAGGCGCACCATTACCATTTCGCCGATCTCACGGGTGGAAACGTCAGAGCGAAGATTGTTCAACAGCTCTGCCTCGATATCGTCCACCAACGCGTCCAGATCCTCGTTTTTCACGTTCTGCTTATAGCAGGACTTGATCAGACCGGTCATGATCTTGCGCTTGTCGAAAACCTCGCGGGAGCCGTCTTTCTTGATTACGAAAAGGGGGGTCATCTCCACCATCTCGTAGGTGGTAAAGCGATTTTTACAGCTGTTGCACTCACGGCGACGGCGAATGGCAGAATTTTCGGTAGGTCGGCTGTCGATGACCTTGTTATCCATACTGCCGCAAACGGGACATTTCATAGAAAACTCCTTTCGGGAACTGATTACGTTTCGTCGGTAGAATTTTTTGGGGATTCCCGGGATTGCACATCCATCCCGGACAATGCGGTTTCATAAAGGGGCACTCCCCCCAACAGATTGATCGCCTCCAGCAGCGCGTTGGCCGTCAGATCGTCGGGCAGATCCAGCATCTTTGCCAGCTCCGCGCGAGCTTTGGTGCTGTCGGGCGCGCCGGTGAAACCGTCCTGGTAAAAGCGATACTTGCTGACCGGCGCAGGGGCAGTTGTCTCGCGCTCGGCATCCACCGTGTACGGCGCAAAGAGCGAACGGAGCAGATCGGCTTCCATTCCCTCCACGCCCAGCGTTCCTTCCTTGGATGCTTCGGTCTTGCGGGCTTCCTTCCCCTTAATCTTTGGAATGTACAGGTGGATCACCTGCTCCTTGGGCAGGATCGAGGCAATGTGTCCACGGATCACTCTGCCCGCCCCGTCGCTGTCGGTGACTACGATCAGTCCCCGTTCCTTTGCCAGCCGCCGCAGGAGCGCCTTCTTTTCGGCTTCCTTGAAGATCCCGAAGCCGTGGGTGGTGAGAATCGTGGCGTCCAGCAGAGAATCCAGCTTGATCTTATCGTACTTGCCCTCCACCAGCACCACGCGGGTGAGTTTCAGTTTCATCGTCGCCTCACAGCTGCAAAATCAGTAGTTCAATGACCCGATAGGAGTCCAGACGCGTAGTTTTGATCTTTCGATCCGCCTCTCTGCAGAGGGCGGCGGTCTGCTCCAGCTGCTCCATCGACCGCTTCATCGCCGATTGCAGACGAAGCGACAGGACGTATTCGTGCATCTTCAGCTTGGACGCGATTTCGGCGGGAGTCATTCCGCAGTCGCGCAGGACTCGGATCTGGAGCAGATCGCTCATCATGCGGGAAACAGTGCCCAAAATGTCGTGGGGCTTCTCCTTCCGACGGATCATGTCCGACAGCAGGACGAAGGCCTTTGCCTTGTCCCGATCCAACAGCGCGTTGGTAAAATCGAAGGCACCGTAAATGGTGGCAGGGGAAGCTACGGTCAGAATATCCCGCTCTTCCACAATGTTCCGTCCCTGCGCCATAACGTAAGCACAGACCTTCTCCACCTCGCCTGCCAGTACGAACATATCGGCGGAGCAATAGTCGATCATCTTCCGACAAAGCTCAGGTGCGAGGAAGCATCCCTGCGCGGTAGCGTGACGGGCAATCCAGCCTTGGAGGGCGGCGGGCTTCTGCCGCTCAAAGTTCACGGCAACGGTGCATTTTTGAAGCGCCGCCAACTGAGGCGACGGCTTTTTCCCGGTTCCGGCGGGAAATTCGTCTGGATGGGTGTAGATCACCACCGTATCCTCGGCAGAGGAGAGCAGCTCGCAGAGTGCATCCAGCTGTTCACCGCCCACTTTGGAAAAATCGGTATCCCACAGCTCAATGAGCCGATCGCCGCCGAACAGAGCAAGCCCGTCCAGCTCCTGGGACAGAGCCGACAGATCGCCGCTGATCCGGATGTGATTGAACCCGTCGTCGGGGATCGCTTCTCGGATCTGTTCCAGATACCGCCGCTTAAGGTATTCCTCTTCGCCGTAGAACAGATAGACGCCGTGGGGATCCAGCTTCAGTTTTTTCGAAAGCTCAGTAACGGTCATATGACGGGCTCCTTTCCTCATTAATGTTGATAAATCCACATACTTTTCCACAATATTGTGGAAAAGTATGTGGTTTCTTAAAATATATGAATTAATCGGATTTAATCATGGGAAGATAGATCATAAAATACTTAATTCCAGAGTAAACGGTCATATAGACCATCACTGCCAAAGAAACATAGGTGATGAACGGGAATTGGAAGCCTGCGGGATAATCCCCTACCAGCAGAGGCTCCAGCATGGCGGCGATCACGAACACGATCTGGGAAACGGTCTTGATCTTACCTGCCATATTGGCAGCGATCACCTTACCGTCCGCCTTTTTCGCCAGCAGACGGAGAGAGGTAACGGCCAGCTCGCGCAACAGCACGATAAAGGTAGCAAAGGTGCAAGCAACCGCAAAGCCGTAATCGCCCTCCTTCATACCGTTGAACAGCACCAGCGAGAGCATTGCACCCAACACCAGCAGCTTATCCGCCAGCGGATCCAGGAATTTACCGAAATCGGTCACGATGTTGTACTTGCGCGCCAAATGACCGTCCAGCATATCGGTAAACGAGATCACGCCGAACAACGCCGCCCCCACCAGACGAGTAACCGTCTCGTCGGGAAGGATCGGGAAAATCACCAATACCATAAATACGGGAACCAATATTGCGCGGATCACGGTCAGCACGTTAGGCAAATTTTTAGGACAACTCATATGAATATTCCTTTCCATTTCATCGGATGACCCGATTGTTCAGATCTTCACACCTACGAGATCGTAGTCCACGACCTCTTTGATGCGGACGAATACGAAGCTACCCAGTTTCAGCTGTTGACCGGGCGCCGCGGTAAAATAGATCTTGCCGTCGATGTCGGGAGCGTCCGCGGCACTTCTGCCGTAGAACGCCTCGGAAACGGGATCGAATCCCTCCACGATGACCTTTATGCGCTTTTCCAGCTTGGACTCGTTGTAGGCTTCAACAACGGGCAGCTGGGTGTTCATGATGACGTCGTATCGATCCTGCTTGACCTGCTCGTCGATCTGATCGGGAAGCTGTGCCGCAGGCGTATCCTCCTCAGCGGAGTAGGTGAACGCGCCGAAATGATTAAACTTCGTCTCCTTGATGAAGTCACACAGCTCGGCAAATTCCTCCTCGGTCTCGCCGGGGAAGCCCACGATAGCGGTGGTGCGGATGGTCATATCGGGAACAGCCTTGCGAATGCGGGCGACCGTATCGCGGATCAGCGCACCGTCACCGTGGCGGTTCATAGCCTTCAGAATGCGATCGTTGATGTGCTGGATGGGCAGGTCGATGTAGTTGACCAGTCGGGGATTGTTCTTGTACTCCTCCAAAAGATCGTCGGTGATCTTGTCGGGATAACAATACAGCAGTCGAATCCACGGGATCTCGGTTGCCGCGGTGATCGCCTTCACCAGCTTTGCCAGCGCGTAGTCGCCGTACAGGTCGAGACCGTAGCGGGAGGTGTCCTGGGCGATCAGATTCAGCTCCTTGATGCCCATGCGCTCCAGCTCCTCCGCCTCCTCCACAATGTCCTCGATGGGACGGGAGCGGTAGCTGCCGCGAATCAGCGGAATGGCGCAGTAGGTACAGCAGTTGTCGCAACCCTCGGCAATCTTGAGATAAGCGGTATAATGAGGCGTGGTGATGATACGGTTTCCGCCCAGCTCGGAGGTGTTCTTGTCGCCGTAGGAGGAATAGCGTTCGCCCTTTGCGGCTGCCTCCACGGCAGGAACGATGTCACCGATCGAACCCACGCCGATGATCGCGTCTACCTCAGACAGCTCCTTAAAGATCTCATCCCGATAGCGCTCGGCCAGACAGCCGGTCACCACGATGCCCTTCAAATGACGGTGCTTTTTCAGCCACGCCACGTCCAGTATGTTGTCGATAGATTCCTGCTTTGCGCTCTCAATGAACGCGCAGGTATTGATAATGATTACGTCTGCTTCGATGTCCTCACCGGTGATCTCGTAGCCCGCGTCTGCCACCTTTGCCAGCATCCGCTCGGTATCGATCTGATTCTTGGAGCATCCAAGGGAAACAAATCCTACTTTCATAAATAAATCCTCCGCACCTACTTTCTTGAAAGAAAGTAGGCAAAGAACTTTTTGGGAATAATAAGTTTTCTCGTAATTTCGTAGGGGCCGGCACCCTCGACGGCCCCTACAAGTGTAAATATACACTATATGCGCTTCACTTTTCCGCTCTCGGCACGTCCGCCAGCGCAGATCGGATCTCACTCGCACCGTATCCCTGCGCCTTCAGCTTACGGATCAGCGCCTCGCGGGACTTACCCCGCAGCTGCGGCTTGCCGACCAGCTCCTTCGCCAGCGCGGCGAAGTTATAGTTTTCCAGTTCATCGGGAAGCAGCTCATCCACGTACTCCCGATCCAGCTTCAGCGACAGCTCCATGCGGATCTTATACGCACCGAAGTAACGCCGCTCTGCCATATAGCGGATCAGATTCCGCCCGTAGCGCAGGTCGTCCAGAAAGCGTTTTTTTCGGAGAAATTCCAGCGTTTCCTCGACTTCTTCTTCAGAATACCCTTTTTCCGAGAGCTTTTCCCGAAGCTGCCTGCCGGAATGATCCCGCATAGAGATCATCCGAAGTGCCGTCGTTCGGGCGGAAGGAGGCTCTTTAGGAGTGCGCTCCTTCCGATCCCGACTGGATTTTTGCTGAGGAACGTCGTCCGAAACATCCTCGATTTCAAGATCTTCTTTTCGGGGAAGATCCTTTGCGTTGATGAATTTCATCGAGTGCCGTTACACCAGGTCGATGTCAAAATCTGCGCTGTCCAGCGGATCCTCGTCGGTCTCGATCTCCACGTCTGCGCCTGCGTTGCGGATCTTTTCCTCAATCTCATTGCAAACGTCGGGATGCTCCTCCAGGAAGATCTTGGCCTTTTCCTTGCCCTGACCGAGACGCTCGCCGTTGTAGGAATAGAACGCGCCGCTCTTGTCCACGAATCCCAGAGCCACGCCCAGATCCAGTATCTCGGTGATCTTGGAGATACCCTTGCCGTATACGATGTCGAACTCAGCGGTTTTGAAGGGGGGAGCGACCTTATTCTTGACGATCTTGACCTTGGTACGGTTGCCGTAGCTTTCGGAGCCGTTTTTCAGAGTCTCGGTACGGCGAACGTCCAGACGGACGGAGGAATAATACTTCAGCGCAGAGCCGCCGGGGGTAGTCTCGGGATTTCCGTAGACGATGCCCACCTTCATACGGAGCTGATTGATGAAGATGACGATACAGTTGGTCTTGGAAATGGCACCGGTAAGCTTGCGCAGAGCCTGGGACATGAGTCTTGCCTGTACCGCAACCTGGGTCGCGCCCATTTCGGCGTCCACCTCGGACTGGGGAACCAGCGCGGCAACCGAGTCTACGACCACGATGTCCACCGCACCCGAGCGCACCAGCGCTTCGGTGATCTCCAGCGCTTGCTCGGCAGAGTCAGGCTGGGAGACCAACAGCTCGTTGATATTGATGCCCAGATTCTGTGCGTACACGGGATCCAGCGCGTTTTCTACGTCGATGTAAGCGGCAATGCCGTCCTTCTTCTGCACCTCTGCCACGCAGTGAAGCGCCAGCGTGGTCTTACCCGAGGATTCGGGACCGAAGATCTCGATCACGCGTCCCTTAGGCAGACCGCCGATGCCCAGCGCAAGGTCCAGGGTCAGCGAGCCGGTAGAGACGGCCGTCACGTTCATGGAAGCGTTTTCGCCCAGGCGCATGATGGAGCCCTTACCGAAATCCTTTTCAATTTGCGTCAGCGCCGTGTCCAGCGCTTTTTTCTTTGCGTCTTCGCTATCCGCTACGGTAACCGCAGCGGCCTTTTTCGTTGCTTTAGCCATGTTTTTTCTTGGAGGAACTTTTTGAAAAAAGCTTCTCCAAACCTCCTCAAAAACTTTTCTTAAAGAAATTGCTCCGCAATTTCTTTGGTATTACATCAAATGCTTCTCTCAAAAATGGTTTCGCAAAATCCTAATTTGCAACTTCCCCTGCCCAGGTATGGGTATCCAGCTTCCAGACGTCATCCTGCTTCAGCACACGGATCGTCGCCGTTTGACGCTCACCGTCGGCGCCAATGCTGTATTCCACCGTTGCCTCGATGATGGTAGCGGTAGACCGCTCCACCACGGCGGTTGCGGGATAGAACACCGCGCTGAGGGAGTAGGGCGGATGGTTAGCCGTCACGTCGATCTGCAGATCTGCGATCTCTCCGTTCTGCGTAAAATCGCAGAAGCGCGCCATGGATTCGTCGTTGTTTTCAAACGCATACTGATAGATTTCCTCTACCAACTGCGTACTGTATACCTCCGCAATAGCAGCTTTGAACTCGTCTATACTGTGATAAGGAGCATCTTCGTTGACCCGATAATATTTGCAAGTATCGGTCACGTCTACGTCCTCACCCGGATCTTCGCGAGTTCCAAAGCCGTCCCCCCAGATGTATCGGTTCAGCTCGGCATCCCGTTGCAGCAATGGGGTCAGAATCTCTACCGCATCCGCATCAGTATAGGGACCCGAGCAGCCGGTGAACAGTGCTGTCAGCGCGGTCAACACCAGTAATAGGGCCGTGATCTTTTTCACGCCTCTTCCTCCTCGGTGGCGATCTCATCGTCATCCTGCTTTTCAACCTTGGCAAAGTTGACGATATAACTGCTCTCGTCCAGTCGCATGACGATCACGCCTGCGGCAGAACGACCGTACTGAGACAGGTCTGCTGCATTAACGCGGATCATCGTACCTGCACTGGTGATCATCATCAGGTCGTCGTCCTGGGAAACGGTGGCGATACCTGCCAGTGCGCCGGTTCTATCGCCGATGTTATGACAGATCACACCCTTACCGCCGCGGTTGTGGCAGGTAAATTCGTTAAAGCTCGTCCGCTTGCCAAAGCCGCGCTCGGTGATGGTGCAAAGGGTCTTGTTGTCGTCTACCAGCGTTACGCCTGCAACGCAGTCGCCCTCCTCCAGACGGATGCCACGCACGCCTCTTGCGGTTCTGCCCATGGGACGGGCATCCTGCTCGTCGAAGCGGATGGCGTTACCGCCGCGGGTGGCGATAATGACGTGATCGGAGCCGGTGGTGTGGCGCACGTAGACCAGCTCGTCCCCCTCGTCCAGAGACAGAGCGATCTTGCCGCCCTTGCGCTGGATAGCAAATTCAGCCAGCGAAGTACGCTTGACTGTTCCGTTCTTGGTGACGAAGAGCAGATATTCGTTCTCGTCGAAGTTCGGCACGCTGATCATAGCGGTGATCTTCTCGTCCTCGCCCATTTCCAAAAGGTTGACGATATTGGTACCCTTGGCGGTTCTGCCCGCCTCGGGAACGCGGTATGCCTTGATGGTATAGACCTTGCCTGCGTTGGTAAAGAGCATCAGATGGGAGTGAGTATCTACCGCAATGACCTGCTCCACGAAATCCTCTTCCTTGGTGGTCATGCCGATGATGCCCTTACCGCCTCTCCTCTGCGCAGAATAGGTGTCGCTGTTCTGGCGCTTGATATAACCGCTGTGGGTCATGGTAATGACGCAGGTATGGCGGTCAATCAGATCCTCCAGAATGATCTCGTCCTCCATGGGCTGGATCTCTGTGCGGCGCTCGTCGCCGTATCTCCGCTTGATCTCCAGCATATCGTCCTTGATGATCTGGTTCACTCTTGCGGGATCTCCCAGAATAGCGGTCATATCCTTCACCTGCTCTGCCAGCTTAGCAAGGCGATCCTCGATCTTATCCCGTTCCATGCCGGACAGTCTGCCCAGCGTCATTTCCACGATAGCGGTAGCCTGTGCTTCGGAAAGTCCGTGGCCTACCGACTCGTAGTCGCCCAGCTCGGTGAATTTGTCAACGAGATCCTCGGGTTTGAAGGCGTTCATCAGGTTGATTTTTGCCTCGCTGACGTTAGCCGACGCACGGATGATAGAGATGACCTTATCGATATTGTCCAGCGCGATCTTGAAACCCTCGAAGATATGCATCTCCTTCATAGCCTTCTGCAGATCGTACTTAACGCGGCGAACCACGACCTCCTGTTGGTGGGTGATGTAATGGTTCAAGACTTCCTTCAGGGTCAGAACCTTCGGTACGCCGCCCACGATGGCCAGCATATTCACCGCACAGGTATCCTGCAGTTGGGTATACTTGTACAGCTGATTGAGGATCACCGAGCCGTTGGCGTCGCGGCGGTATTCCACCACGACCCGCAGACCTGCTCTGCCCGATTCGTCGCGCAGGGCAGTAATACCTTCGATCTTCTTTTCCTTATGGCAATTAGCCATTGCCTCCACCATCATCGCCTTGTTGACGCCGTAGGGGATCTCTGTGATGACGATGCGGTTTTTATCCTCCTGCACCTCAGCCTTGGCGCGGACGGGGATCCGTCCTCTGCCGGTGGCGTAAGCCTCGATGATGCCTGCGGTACCGCAGATAGTGGCACCCGTGGGGAAATCGGGACCCTTGATGAACTGCATCAGATCCGCCACCTCAGCCTCGGGATGATCCATCAGATAGATGGTGCCGTCAATCACCTCACCCAGATTGTGAGGCGGAATATTGGTAGCCATACCGACGGCGATACCCATCGAACCGTTCACCAAGAGGTTGGGGAAGCGGGCGGGGAGCACGTCGGGCTCACGAAGCTTGTTATCAAAGTTAGGGGAGAAGTCAACGACTTCCTTTTCGATGTCGGTGAGCATCTCGTTTGCCATTTTACTGAGGCGCGCCTCGGTATAACGGTAAGCAGCGGCCTGGTCGCCGTCGATGTTACCAAAGTTACCGTGACCCTCCACCAGCGTATAGCGAAGGTTAAAATCCTGCGCCAGACGAACCATTGCGTCGTAGACCGACGCGTCGCCGTGGGGATGGTACCGACCCAGCACGTTACCGACGGTAGTCGCCGATTTACGGAAGGGCTGATCGTAGGTCAGGTGATCCTCGTACATTGCATAGAGGATACGGCGGTGTACCGGCTTCAGACCGTCGCGCACGTCGGGGAGCGCACGGCTGACGATAACCGACATCGCGTAGTTGATGAAGGATTTTTTGACCTCCTTCTCCATCTGCACGTCTACGATCTTTTGATCTTTGAATTCGTAGTTTTCTTTAATATCCATTTAGTTTCCTTTGGAACTCTTTCTGTAGAAAGGGCTCCAAACCTCCTAAAGACTTTTATACAGCAAAAATGCCATGCAATTTTGCGGGAAAGGGCATTAAAATGATTGCAAAAGTGATTATACTATTGATCGGAATTGCTTTCCGTCACGCCTATCGATTACTCGCTGACTTCCTCGGAAGCACACTCCTGATGAGCGGATTCCTCCGCGGTTTCCCTTGCTTCTTTCGCTTCGGTTTCCACGATCACTGTCTCGCAAAAATCAACGTTTGCTTCTTTGGTGAACAGATCCTTCACCGTTTTCACCGTATCCACCAGACCACCCAGCAGATCGATATTCAGCGTTGCCTCTTCTGTCTCGGTATCGGGGGTGTAATTTGCCTTCCAGGTCAGCGAGGTGAGAGAATAAGCCTTCTTCTCTCCGCATTCTTTCTTTTCCACTTTATAGGGGACTACCGACAGTACGGCGGCCAGTCCTACCAGAGATCCAAGCAGTTTCATCGTTTCCTCCAGATCATATAGGATCACACAACGGTGCTTTTGCACCGTTTTTCATCACCCGCAGAAGTCTTTTCCACAGGGGATCGGATAGTTTTTCCACAATCGGAAAACCGTGTTAATTCTTCCTTTTCTGCAGTGTTTCAACAGAATTTTTCGGAAGTTTTACACACATTTTTCCACAAGCTGTGGAAAATTCAGTTGTTTATTAACAGTATAGTGTTATACGTCCAGGTTGGTGACAAAGGTTGCGTTTTTCTCAATAAATTCTCTGCGGGGCTCGACCTTTTCACCCATCAGCAGGGAGAAGATCTCGTCGCACTGCATGGCATCCTCGATAGAAACGCGCAGGAGCGTACGGGTCTCGGGGTTCATGGTAGTCTCCCACAATTGCT
>CAZFJJ010000008.1:13810-20992 GCA_964519075.1 uncultured Lachnospiraceae bacterium | reverse complement strand
CCACAGACCCTCACCACAGACGAGCAGGTCTATCTTTCGCTGGAAGGACTGTTTGAGTCCTATGGCTATCGCAAATTCAAAATGCGCAAATTCGAGCAGTATTCGCTGTACGAGGAGTACAAATCCTTCCTTACCAGCGAATTCGTGCTGACCTTTCATTCCCCCGACGGCAAGCTGATGGCACTGCGCCCCGACGTAACGCTTTCCATCGTCAAGAACACCCGCGCCGACGAAGATCATACCGACAAGGTCTTCTACCGTGAAAACGTCTACCGTATGGATCGCCATACCAAGGAGTTCCGCGAGATCCCCCAGGCGGGCGTGGAGCTGATCGGACAGGTGGACTCGGCGGCAACGCTGGAGCTGGTTCTGATGGCCAAGGAGAGCCTTTCGCTCATTGACGAGCACTCTATTCTTTGTCTGTCCCATATGGGCTTTACCGAAGGGCTGCTCAGTGCCTGCAATGTCACCACCTCAGATGCAAGAGGACGCTTCCTCTCTTGCATCGCTTCGCAGAACGTCCACGATCTGCGACTCGTCGTGGGAGGGAACGCACCTTCCCCCGAATGGATGGACGGTCTGGCGGCCGTACTGTCCTCACACGGCAGCTTTGCCGACACCCTTGCCCTTGCCCGCAAGATCGCCGTCAACGAACAGATGAACGAGGCGCTTGCCGAGCTGGAAGCCATCGGAACCGCGCTGTCCGCTATGGGGCGAGCAGAGGGCATCCGTCTGGATTTTACCATGCAGAACGATCTGTCCTACTACAACGGCGTGCTGATGCAGGGCTACGTAGAACAATACCCCGGCATCCTGCTGACCGGCGGCAGATACGACCGTCTGTTGACGAAGTTCCATAAAAACCTCTCCGCTATCGGCTTTGCGCTGGCGCTGGGCGACCTCAACTCCTGCTATCCCAACCGTCCTGATTGTGACGCCGACGTTCTCCTGCTCTACGCCCCCGATACCGGGGCGGAGCAGGTGCTGGCAAGAGCCGAAGCGCTTCGCCACGAGGGTAAGCGCGTTCGGCTGTCCACCGCGATCCCCCGTGAGTTCACCGCCAAGACGGTGATTGATCTGAGAGAGGAGGAGGTTCTGTGTTAAACGTTGCACTTCCCAAGGGCAGACTCGGCATGAAGGTCTACGATATGCTGGCCGCCATCGGCTACGAATGCCCCGAGATCCTGGAGGACAACCGCAAGCTGATCTTCGAAAACGCCGAAAACGGCGTCCGCTATTTTCTGGTCAAGCCCTCTGACGTAGCCATCTACGTAGAAAAAGGTGCAGCCGACATTGGCGTGGTAGGCAAGGACATACTGCTGGAGCAGGAGCCCGATCTGTACGAGCTGTTGGATCTGGGCTTTGGCAAATGCCGGATGTGCGTGGCCGCCCCCAACGATTACCGCGAGGATCCCGACCGCCCCGTAAAGGTAGCCACCAAATTCGTCCACATCGCCCGCCGTTACTACGAGTCTAAGAACCGCGAGATCGAGATCATCAAGCTCAGCGGCTCCATCGAGATCGCTCCGCTGGTGGGTCTGTCCGACGTGATCGTGGATATCGTAGAGACCGGTACGACCCTCAAAGAAAACGACCTGCGGGTGTGGGAAGAGATCGTTCCCATCAGCGCCCGCCTGATCGCCAATAAAGCCTCCTCCAAGTTCAAAGCCGAGGAGATCTACAAAATCGCATCCAAACTGAAAGAAGGAAAATCATGATTCGCATTCTGCGCATCAATGAGATCGACAGAGACGAGATCCTCTGCCGTTCCATTGGTTCCTATCCCGAATTTGAAAGATCGGTCAGCGAAATTCTCGCTGCCGTGGAAAAAGAGGGCGATGCGGCGCTCTATGCTTACGCCGCACGCTTTGATAAAGTCGATCTGAACAGCCTCGTCGTCAGCCAAGAGGAGATCGACGAAGCCTTTTCTATGGTCGATCCTGCCTATATCGACATTCTGCGGAAAGCCGCCGCCAATATTTCGTTGTATCACGCCAAACAGAAGCGCGAGGGCTTCGAGATGCGCCGCGAGGGCGGCGTGATACTGGGTCAGAAGATCACCCCCATCGAAAAAGCGGGACTGTACGTTCCCGGCGGCACTGCGTCCTATCCCTCCACCGTTCTGATGAATGCCATCCCCGCCAAGATCGCTGGGGTTAAGGAAGTGGTGATGACCACGCCTCCCGGTAAGGACGGTAAGATCCGCGCCGAGGTGCTGGTGGCCGCATCGCTTTGCGGAGTGGATAAGATCATCAAATCCGGCGGCGCACAGGCCATCGGCGCGCTGGCCTTCGGTACGGAGAGTGTACCCAAGGTAGACAAGATCGTGGGTCCCGGCAACATTTTCGTTGCCCTTGCCAAGAAGGCCGTGTTCGGCAGAGTCAACATCGACATGATCGCAGGCCCCTCCGAGATCCTCGTCCTTGCCGACGGTAGTGCAAATCCTACCTACGTTGCCGCCGATCTGCTCTCCCAAGCGGAGCACGACAAGCTGGCGACCGCCGTTCTGGTCACCGACAGCTCGTCTCTTGCCACCGCCGTGCAGGCGGAGCTGGAGCGTCAACTGGCTCTTCTGGAGCGCTCAGAGATCGCTCGTTCCTCCATCGAGGACAACGGAAAGATTATCCTCGTTGATTCAATCGACGAAGCCATCGAGGTATCCAATCTCATCGCTCCCGAGCATCTGGAGCTGGCGGTAGACGATCCGATGGCTCTTCTTCCTAAGATCGAGAACGCAGGATCGATCTTCATGGGTCATTACACCCCCGAGCCTATGGGCGACTATTTCGCAGGTCCCAACCACACGCTTCCCACGGGCGGCTCGGCACGGTTCTCCTCGCCGCTGTCGGTAGATGATTTCATCAAGAAAACGCAATACCTCTATTACACCCCCTCTGAGCTTGAAAAAGCATATCAGGACGTAGCGGTCTTTGCCCGCAGTGAGGGACTTACCGCGCACGCCAGAGCCGTTGAGGTTCGCTTCGAGGAGGCGCAGAAATGAGCCGTTTTTTCTCTGAAAAACTCTCCGCTCTGGAGCCCTACACCCCCGGTGAACAGCCGAGAGATATGGTGTACGTCAAGCTGAATACCAACGAATCCCCCTATCCGCCCTCCCCGAAGGCGCTGGCTGTGATCGAAGGGGAAGCGGCAAAGCTCAATCTCTACAGCGATCCTACCGCCAAGTCTCTGCACGATGCCATCGCCGCTCATTACGGCGTCACTGCCGACCGTGTGATCGCCACCAACGGCTCGGACGAGGTACTGGCGTTCGCATTTGACGCATTTGCATCGGGCAAAAGTCTTGCTTTCCCCGACGTGACCTACGGCTTCTATCCCGTGTTTGCGAACCTTTTCGGCATTCCTTACACCACCGTTCCGCTGGACGAGACTCTCACCATCCGCGTGGAGGATTACGAAGGCATTGACTCCACCGTGGTCATCGCCAACCCCAATGCCCAGACCGGAACCTATCTGCCGCTTTCCAAGATCGAGGAGCTGGTACAGCAAAATCCAGACCGTGTGGTCATCGTGGACGAAGCCTATATTGATTTCGGCGGCGAGTCGGCGATCCATCTGACCGACCGCTACGACAACCTGCTGGTGGTGCAGACCTTCTCCAAGTCCCGCAATCTGGCGGGCGCGAGAGTAGGCTTTGCCGTGGGCTGTGCCGACCTGATCGCTGATCTGAACCGTGTAAAGTATTCCTTTAACCCCTACAACGTCAACCGCATCTCTATGGCGGCTGCTGCAGAGGCGATGAAGGACGAAGCTTATTTCAAAGTCTGCACACAAAAGGTCGTGGAGACCCGCGCCTATACTGCAGAAGTACTTACGAAGTTGGGCTTTACCTATCCCGCTTCCATGGCGAACTTCATTCTTGCCCACACAGACAAGATCGGCGGAAAAGAGCTTTATCAGCAGCTCAAGTTTAGAGGCGTACTGGTCAGACATCTATCCGACGAGCGCATTACCGATTCGATTCGCATCACCATCGGCACGAAGGAGCAGATGGAGACGCTGATCCAAAAAATTCAAGAAATACTGGAGGATCTGACATGAGACAGACCACCGTTACCAGAAAAACACAAGAAACCGACATCACCCTGACCCTCGATCTGGACGGCAGCGGCATCGCTTCCGTTGACAGCGGATGCGGTTTCCTTGACCATATGCTCACCCTCTTTGCAAAGCACGGCGGCTTTGATCTGTCCCTCACCTGCAAGGGCGATACCAACGTGGACGATCACCACACCGTGGAGGACATCGGTATCTGTCTCGGCAAAGCGCTGACCGCCACTCTGGGCGACAAGCGAGGTATCAACCGCTATGGCTTCTTTATTTTGCCTATGGACGAAGCGTTGATCCTCACCTCGCTGGATCTGTCGGGACGCTCCACCCTCTGCTGTGAGCTAGATCTGCCCGCGCAAAAGGTCGGCGCCTTTGATACCGAGCTGGTGGAGGAGTTCTTCGCAGCCCTCACCCGCTCCGCAGAAATGACGCTTCACATCCGTCAGATGGCAGGGAAGAACACCCACCACATCATCGAAGGAACCTTCAAATCCTTCGCCCGCAGTCTGAAGGCGGCGGTTGCCATCGACGAGATGAACGCTGATAAGATCCCTTCCACAAAAGGCAGTCTGTAAAATTATGGAGACACTATGATCGCAATTATCAACTACGGCGTGGGCAATCTCTTTTCGCTGAAAAGCTCCCTTGCCTATCTGGGGCTGGAGACCTCCGTCACCGCCGATCCCAAGGTAATCGAAGCGGCAGATCGCATCATCCTTCCGGGCGTGGGCGCATTTGCCGACGCCAAGGCAAAGCTGGAGGCGACCGGTTTGGTTCCGCTGATCAAAGCCGAAGCAGAATCGGGCAAGCCCCTGCTGGGCATTTGCCTCGGAATGCAGATGCTCTTTGACAAAAGTCTGGAATACGGCACCCACGAGGGTCTTGGGCTGATCCACGGCACGGTTGCCCCTATCACCGCTGATCTGGAAGCACCGCTGAAGGTTCCTCACATGGGCTGGAACGCGCTCCGCTTCACCAGACCCGATCCGCTCTTCCGCTACATCAAGGAAGGCGACCACGTCTACTATGTGCACTCCTACTATGCCAAGGACTGTGCAGCCGACACTATTGCCACCTCCGAGTACGGCGTGACCGTCACCGGAGCGGTGGGAAAGGGCAAGATCTACGGCACTCAGTTCCATCCCGAGAAGAGCGGCAAGGTGGGACTTGCCATTCTGTCCGCATTTGCAGAGCTTTAAGGAGGACGACGATGAATATCTATCCCGCAATTGACCTGAGAGACGGCATGGTCGTCCGCCTCACCAAGGGTGATTATGACCGCATGGAGGTCTACTCCTCCGATCCAGTTGAGATCGCTCGCAGCTTCCGCAAAGCAGGCGCTACCCACCTGCACGTCGTCGATCTGGACGGTGCCAAGGACGGCAAGCTTTGCAATTACGATATTATCTCAAAGCTCGCCGCCGAAGACCTTTTCGTAGAGGTGGGCGGCGGTATCCGTGATGAGGCGCGCGTCAAGGCATATCTGGATGCAGGCGTGAGACGGGTGATCCTCGGCTCTGCCGCCATCGAAAATCCCGATTTTGCCGCCGAAATGGCCAAAAAATACGGCGATGCCATCGCTGTCGGCGTGGACGCCTCCGAAGGGAAGGTAGCTATCCACGGCTGGAAGACGATCACCGACGTAGATTCTCTGGATTTCTGTAAAAAACTCGTCCAAAACGGCGTTTCTACCGTCATTTACACCGACATTTCCAAGGACGGCACCCTTTCGGGCACTAATCTGGAGATCTACCGCAAGCTGTCCGAGATCGAAGGACTTTCGATCATCGCTTCGGGCGGCATCACCTTCGAGCACGAGCTCGCAACCCTCCGTGAGATGAATCTCCACGGTGCGATCCTAGGCAAGGCCCTCTACACGGGCAAACTGGATCTGTCCCGAGCCATTGCCATCGGAGAGCGAGGTGAAGTCCTGTGACTACTAAACGAATCATCCCTTGTCTTGACATCCGAGACAGTAAGGTGGTGAAGGGAACTAACTTCGAAGGTATCCGAGAGGTCTGCGATCCCGTGGAGCTTGCCGCGATGTACAGTGACGCAGGTGCCGACGAGCTGGTGTTTTACGACATTACCGCATCCTTTGAGGGACGGAAGCTCTTTACCGACATTCTCAAGCAAGTAGCATCCCGTATCTTCGTGCCCCTCACCGTGGGCGGAGGCATCAATACCGTGGAGGACTTTGACCGCGTGCTCAACGCAGGTGCGGATAAGGTCAGCGTCAATTCCGGCGCGCTCCGAAATCCAGAGCTCATTGGTCTTGCAGCCAAGAAATACGGCGACCAATGCGTCGTCCTCTCGATGGACGTGAAACGCGATCCCGACGGTCGCTTTGCCGTCTACTCCAAGGGCGGCAGAGAGCGCACCCTCCGCGAGGCCGTTGAGTGGGCGAGAGAAGGGCAGGCGCGAGGTGCAGGCGAGATCGTGGTCAACAGCATCGACACCGACGGCGTCAAGGGCGGATTTGATCTGGAGATGCTCCGCGCCATCTCGGATGCCGTAACCATTCCCGTGATCGCGTCGGGCGGCGCGGGCTGCATCCAGCATTTTGAGACGCTTTTCAAGACCCTTCCGCGTGTGGACGCAGGGCTGGCCGCTTCTATCTTCCACTTCGGAGAAGTCTCGATCCAAGATCTGAAAAAACAGCTTCTCGCATCGGGCATCGAAATGCGGCTGTAATTTTGCTAAACTATTTTAACGATAAGGAGTCTGTTATGGTTTCCATCAACGAACTGAAATTCGACGAAAAAGGACTGATCCCTGCCATCGTGCAGGATTATTTTACGAGAGAAGTGCTGACCCTCGCCTATATGAGCCGGGAAAGCCTTGAGATCAGTATGGACAAAGAGCTGACCTGCTTCTTCTCCCGCTCCCGTCAGGAGCTTTGGCTGAAGGGCGAGACCTCGGGCAACTACCAGCACATCGTTTCCATCGAAGCCGATTGCGACCGGGACGCGCTGGTGGTGAAGGTCATCAAGGACGGTCCCGCCTGCCATACCGGCACCGAGTCCTGCTTCTCCGACTATCTCTTCATCAGCGATAAGCAAAATCCCTTCTCCATGGACGCGCTCTACCGTCTGATCGAGGGCAGAAAGACCG
>CAZFJJ010000008.1:0-13800 GCA_964519075.1 uncultured Lachnospiraceae bacterium | reverse complement strand
AAGTTACACGACCTACCTCTTCGAAAAGGGGCTTGACAAGATCCTCAAAAAGGTGGGCGAGGAGTGTACCGAGGTCATCATCGGTGCAAAGAACAGCAGGGAAGAGACGGTCTACGAGATCGCAGACCTTGCGTATCACGTAATGGTGCTGATGGTGGAGATGGGCATCTCGCTCAACGACATCCGCGCCGAGCTGGCCTCCCGCCACGTGGTGGATCACAAGGTCAAGCAGGAAACCATGAAATAATTGCAACCGACGGGTTGCGCTGTCCGAAAGGAGCGAAATAATGTACAGAAAACTGACCTATCACAAATCGCTGGAGGTGCTGCACAAGGGCTGTGAAGAGCCGCGCGCCTACTTCGTTCCCTTTGCCGACGAGACATCGGCGCTCCGCGGTGTTCGGGACGAGAGTGCGCTCTTCCAAAATCTCTGCGGTACGTGGGATTTCCGGTTCTACGCGACCCCTGCCGATCTTCCCGACTTTACCGCTCCCGATTTTGCCACCGAATGGGACGACCTGACCGTTCCCATGAACTGGCAGATGGCGCTGGGACGGGGCTACGACGTGCCCAACTATACCAACGTCAGCTATCCGATCCCCTGCGATCCGCCTCACGTGCCCGACGATAATCCCTGCGGACTGTACCACCGCACCTTCACGCTCCGTCCCGGTACGGAGGGGAAGAAGGTCTACATCAATTTCGAAGGCGTAGATTCCTGCTTCTATCTGTATGTAAACAACCGATTTGCCGCATACAGTCAGGTCAGCCATATGACCAGCGAGATCGACATTACCCCCTACCTGACCGAGGGTGAGAACGATCTGAAGGTGCTGGTCTTCAAATGGTGCGACGGTACGTATCTGGAAGACCAGGATATGTGGAGACTGTCGGGTATCTTCCGCGAGGTTTACCTGCTGTACCGCTCCGAGAACCGCATCACCGACTACTTCGTACATACCGATCTGTCCGACGATCTTGCATCGGCTACCGTATCTGCCGATCTGACCGTCTGCGGAGACGCGCTGCCCGATTGGAAGTTTTACGATATGACCGGAAAGCTGTTGGCAGAAGGCAGCGGCATCCCCCGCATCCTGTTGGAGAAACCAAATCTGTGGTCGGACGAATCGCCCTATCTGTATAAGCTGGTTCTGTTCTGCGGCGGCGAGGTGATCTGCCAGCCCGTGGGTATCAGAAGCGTAGTGGTCAGGAACAAGATCGTTTACGTCAACGGACAGAAGATCAAGCTGCGCGGTGTCAACCGTCACGACAGCCATCCCAAGCTGGGTCACGCTACTCCTTTGGATCATATGATCCGCGATCTGATGATCATGAAGCGTCACAACATCAACGCTATTCGCACCTCCCACTATCCCAACGATCCCCGCTTTACCGCGCTGTGCGACCAATACGGTTTCTTCGTTGTGGACGAAGCCGATCTGGAAGCCCACGGTATGTGGGCGTACGGCAATCAGGACTTCGTCAGCCACGATCCTGCTTGGCGCGAGGCTTATCTGGATCGCGCGCAGCGAATGGTTGAACGGGATAAGAATCATCCCTCTATCATCATCTGGTCGCTGGGCAACGAGGCGTTCTACGGTGACAATCATCGCGCTATGTCCACATACATCAAGTCCCGCGACAAGAGCCGTCTGGTTCATTACGAGGGCTGTAATGCGGGATGGAAGGGTTACGAGCAGGAAGTGGAATATCTGGACATCGAGAGCCGTATGTATCCCGATCCCAACTATTGCAAGAATTACTGTGAGGACGAGGGCTACAAGCTGCCCTTCTTCCTCTGCGAATACTCCCACGCCATGGGCAACGGCCCCGGCGATCTGAAGGAATACTGGGACGTGATCTGGTCGCACGACAACTTCCTGGGCGGCTGCGTCTGGGAGTTCATCGATCACTCGGTCACTATCGACGTGAACGGCAAGAAGGGTTACACCTACGGCGGCGACTTTAACGACCATCCCAACGACGGAAACTTCTGCGTGGACGGTCTGGTTTACCCCGACCGTACGCCTCACACCGGTCTGCTGGAGCTGAAGGCGGTCATCGCGCCTCTTGCCATTGAAGCAACCGACGATCCCACCCGCTATGTGGTTCGCAACCGCCGCTACTTTACCGATCTGTCCGATCTGGAAGTGGTCTGCACAATTAAATCTGATGGAAAAGCGATTGGCTCGGAGCGCCTCGCGCTGTCTGCTGCTGCGCAATCTACCGAAGAAATAACGTTAAAGCTTGCCAAGTTCATCGGCAACGTTACCGTTGATTTCTCTGTGATACAGAAGTATGCTACGCCCTGGGCAGATGCAGGCTACGAGGTGACCAACGTTCAGTACGTTCTGCCTTCCGAAAAGCGCGAAGCCAACGTCACTCTGCTTGCCGCTCCCATCACCGTCAGTGAAACAGCCAAGACCCTGACCGTTGCTACCGGTTCGATTGTCTACACCTTCGACACCTTCCACGGTGCGTTGATCGGTATCAGCGAATCGGGCACCGACCTGCTGGACGCTCCCGCCAAGCCCACCGTTTGGCGCGCACCTACCGACAACGATAAGAATATTCGCTGGAAATGGCAGGATTACGGCTTCCACAGAGCCTTTACCCGTCTGGTGAAGGCCGAAGTCACCGAAAACACTCCCGAGCGTGTTACCTACAGCACGGTAATCTCGCTGGGCGGTTATACCAGAAAGCCCATCCTGCAGGCTGCCATCGACTATACCGTTACCGCGGACGGCGTGCTGGCCATCACGCAAAAGGTGGAAGTGGACGCATACGAAGACCGTTTCCCCTTCCTGCCTCGCTACGGTACGATTTTCACGCTGCCCGAAGGCTTTGAGGGGCTGGACTATTTCGGCTACGGCCCTCACGAGAGCTATTGGGACAAGCATCGCTCCTGCCGACTGGATCGCTTTGCCACCACGGTCACCGACAACTTCGAGCATTACGTTCGCCCGCAGGAGAATTCCGCTCACTGGGGCACCGAATGGTGTCTGCTGACTAACAAAGCAGGGCAGGGACTCTTCGTTACCGCAGACGGTAGCTTCTCCTTCAACGCACAGCATTACACCGCCGAGACGCTGGATAAGACTCCGCACGATTACCGGCTGACACCCGATGTCCAGACCTACCTGACGGTGGACTATAAGCAGAGCGGCGTAGGCTCCAACTCCTGCGGTCCTTCCTTGGATGAACGGTATCGTTTGAACGAGCGTTCCTTTGAATACACCGTATATCTGAAGCCGGTTCGAGTCGGCGGTACTAATCCTTTCGAGCTTTGTGCGCTCTTGCGAAAAGCGCCGAACTGATTCGAATGCGGATACTCAAAAAAACTCCCGATGCAGATCGGGAGTTTTGAAAGATAGTATAAAATATCCTCCGGCTTTCGTCGGAGGACATTTTATGGATAATAGAATTATGAATTAATCCTCGGCAACAATTCCGCCGTCCTTGTGCTTGAGAAGATTAGCGGCAAGCTCAGCCAGCGAAGATTCCCATGTGGCAACCTGACGCTTGATGGTTTTGTTGGTGATCTTTTCGCAATCTCTGTAGATGTGGATGATGTTATTGATGGAATTGCCCCATGCAACCACGAAGTCGGTAGTGATGTTGCTGTGGATCAGGTCAACCATTTCAGCAGCCTCGGGATCGTTGGTGTACTGCTTCTTCAGCGCACCCTCGTAGTACTGAGGCATAACGTCTCTGGAGCTGTAAGCACACAGGAATTCCAGAGCGGCTGCAGCCTGACGAACCTTGTTGGTGCAGTAGGTGATACCGAAGATGGTACAGCCGTCGTGCAGACCGGTGATGTAGTTCTGCTGAGTCTCGTCGTACTTAGGAGCGGGGATGATGTAGAAATCCTCGAACTCGGACAGATATGCCTCAGCCTGGAACAGCTTGTTTACGTGGAACGCAACGGTGCCGTTTGCGAATGCGGGCATAACGGTAGAAGAGTCGGAGTCAGTATACTTGTATGCGCTGCTCAGGTGGGTCAGCTCGTAGATCTTATCGGATACTTCGAAGGAGTGATTGTTGTTAAAGGTCAAAAGGATCTCGCCGGTAGAAGGATCTCTGTAGGTGAACTGAACGCCGCAAGCCAGAGCGAGACCGTCAATGGGGTCGTTGGGCTCGTAGCCGTAGCCGAAGGTATCCTCAGCGTCGGGCTCGTTGGCAACGGAACCGTCGTCAACGTAGATCTTGGAAGCCATCTCGATCAGCAGGTCGATAGTCCACTTGCCGTCTCTTGCGATGGTGTAGATGGAGCCGTACTCGGCTTCCAGGTTGTCTCTGTACAGAGCAGAGTTAACGAAGGTACAGTACATACCGCCGATGTAACGGAGAGCGATGTCACCGGTGATCCAGTAGTATGCGCCCTGATAGGACATATTCTCGTTGTAGGACTGACCCCAGTAATCGGCCTCGAAGTCGATGTAGTCAGCGTCTTCCTCAGCCAGGTTAGCAAGGTTCAAGAGATAGCCCTTGGTAGCCATGCTGATGCCGTAGTACTGGTAAGCGGCAAGAATGTCGTAGTCAGCGTTACCTGCCTGCAGGCCGGTGCCGATTGCGCCTTCCATGCCGGCAATGCTGGAGTCAACCTCCTCAGCTTCAATGGTCAGACCAAGCTGAGCAGCCATACGGTCGTCACGCTCCAGGGTCTTCTGGTCAACGGTGGACTCGTCCAGCGCGTCGGCCTTCAGGGAACGGCGGGTAAACTCGCCGTTGGAGCCCTCAACGTAAGCAACGTAGAGAACCAGATCGTCGTCTTCGTAGCCTTCGTTTGCGAAGTTCAGATCAGCGGGCAGCTTCTCCAGGAAGCGTTCACCGGATTCAATATTGGTGTTGCCGCCTGAAGAAGAGGTGGTATCGCTGTTTCCATCCGCGCAGCTTGCCAGCAGGGCAACGGAGCCCAGGGCAGTAGCAGCGCAAAGGAGCAGGGATAAGAGTTTGCGTTTCATAGATATTCACTCCTGTATGAATAATATTGGTGCATTCATTATACAGTATTAATTGTAAAATTGCAATAGCAAAATGCATTTTCAATAATATTTTTCTATCTGATTCCAATTGCTAACTCGGAGGTGCTAAAAAATCCCCTGGCTAATGCCAGAGGATTTTTTAGAAGTTTAGTGATTATTCATCAACTACAACGCCGCCGTCCTTGTGCTTGATAAGATTAGTAGCAAGCTCAGCCAGCGAAGATTCCCAAGTGGTAACCTGACGCTTGATGGTCTTGTTGGTGATCTTTTCGCACGCTCTGTAGATGTGAACGATGTTGTCGATGGAGCCGCCCCATGCTACTGCGAAGTCGGTAGTGATGTTGCTGTGGATCAGGTCAACCATTTCAGCCGCCTCGGGATCATTGGTGTACTGCTTCTTCAGCGCACCCTCGTAGTACTGAGGCATAACGTCTCTGGAGCTGTAAGCACACAGGAATTCCAGAGCGGCTGCAGCCTGACGAACCTTGTTGGTGCAGTAGGTGATACCGAAGATGGTACAGCCGTCGTGCAGACCGGTGATGTAGTTCTGCTGAGTCTCGTCGTACTTAGGAGCGGGGATGATGTAGAAATCCTCGAACTCGGACAGATATGCCTCAGCCTGGAACAGCTTGTTTACGTGGAACGCAACGGTGCCGTTTGCGAATGCGGGCATAACGGTAGAAGAGTCGGAGTCAGTATACTTGTATGCGCTGCTCAGGTGGGTCAGCTCGTAGATCTTATCGGATACTTCGAAGGAGTGATTGTTGTTAAAGGTCAAAAGGATCTCGCCGGTAGAAGGATCTCTGTAGGTGAACTGAACGCCGCAAGCCAGAGCGAGACCGTCAATGGGGTCGTTGGGCTCGTAGCCGTAGCCGAAGGTATCCTCAGCGTCGGGCTCGTTGGCAACGGAACCGTCGTCAACGTAGATCTTGGAAGCCATCTCGATCAGCAGGTCGATAGTCCACTTGCCGTCTCTTGCGATGGTGTAGATGGAGCCGTACTCGGCTTCCAGGTTGTCTCTGTACAGAGCAGAGTTAACGAAGGTACAGTACATACCGCCGATGTAACGGAGAGCGATGTCACCGGTGATCCAGTAGTATGCGCCCTGATAGGACATATTCTCGTTGTAGGACTGACCCCAGTAATCGGCCTCGAAGTCGATGTAGTCAGCGTCTTCCTCAGCCAGGTTAGCAAGGTTCAAGAGATAGCCCTTGGTAGCCATGCTGATGCCGTAGTACTGGTAAGCGGCAAGAATGTCGTAGTCAGCGTTACCTGCCTGCAGGCCGGTGCCGATTGCGCCTTCCATGCCGGCAATGCTGGAGTCAACCTCCTCAGCTTCAATGGTCAGACCAAGCTGAGCAGCCATACGGTCGTCACGCTCCAGGGTCTTCTGGTCAACGGTGGACTCGTCCAGCGCGTCGGCCTTCAGGGAACGGCGGGTAAACTCGCCGTTGGAGCCCTCAACGTAAGCAACGTAGAGAACCAGATCGTCGTCTTCGTAGCCTTCGTTTGCGAAGTTCAGATCAGCGGGCAGCTTCTCCAGGAAGCGTTCACCGGATTCAATATTGGTGTTGCCGCCTGAAGAAGAGGTGGTATCGCTGTTTCCATCCGCGCAGCTTGCCAGCAGGGCAACGGAGCCCAGGGCAGTAGCAGCGCAAAGGAGCAGGGATAAGAGTTTGCGTTTCATAGATATACACTCCTATAAAAAAATTTGGTATACTAATTATATATGATATTTTTACAGATGTCAAGTGCTTTGGTCAAAGTTCACACAAATTTATCAATTTAAGTTATAAATCTGACCGATTCTGATCCGGGCATCCGAAAAATAATATTTTATCTTAATTATTCTGATTTTTTTGATAATGCAAAAGATGAAAATCTAATTCCGTGGTTAACGTATCAGCAGAAAACAGTCGCGCTTTTCCGGATGCACTTGTGCGATAGGCGTAGGGGGTCATCTCAAACAAACTGCGAATCTGAGTTGGATCATGTAGATCGGCAGAATAATAAACCCTACGATTTTCAATCAGCGTAAAGCCGTCGGGCTGTGAATTCTGAGGTGCGTTTTCGTAAGGGGTATCGTAAAGCAGCTCCTTCATTCCGAACAAATGCCGTTTGCCCGGAATACCGAGAATCAGAATACCGCCCGGCTTCAGAATTCGCCGGAATTCTTCCCATGCTTCCGGAGCGAACAGGCAGAGTACGGCATCGCAGGAGGCATCGTCGACGGGAAGTGCGTAGGAACTGGCCGCAACGAGATGAAGCGAGGCTTCTCGCTTGTGCGCTTCGGCCAGCGCTGCAATAGAGAGATCTGATCCGTATACGGTATAGCCTCGATTGCATTCGACAGCGGCAGACGTATAATATCCTTCGCCGCATCCGCTGTCCCATATGACCGCATTTTCGGTGAGTTGCGCCAGCAGAGCGGAAACCTCCTGACGAAACGGCGCGTAGACGCCGCTGTTGAGCAGATCCCGCCTGGAACGCACCATGTCGCGATTGTCACCGTGCGCGCCTGCGGACGGCGGCAAGAGATTCACATATCCCTTGGCTGAAACGTCAAAGCTGTGGCCTGCAGGACAGCACAAACGTTTTTCGCTTTGCTGCAGACGGACTCTTTGACCGTATCGCCTGGAACAGACCGGACAAATGCAGATTTCATTCATGATACATTACCTTTCCGATTTCAAAGGATAGAAGGATTCGTTATCATTGTAACAGATTTTTGGAAATTGTCAAGAAAATTATTGAATTTTGCAGATGAATGTGCTATAATAAATCATTCATGGAAATAAGATCGAAGGGAGACGGGGATGGCACGGATTATTGTGATCGCAGGGCCCACCGCGGTTGGAAAAAGTGCGCTATCAATGGCACTTGCCCACCGCATGAACGGGGAAGTCATATCGGCTGACAGTATGCAGATCTACAGGGGAATGGACATCGGAACGGCAAAGGCGACGGCGGACGAGCGATCGCGGATCGTGCATCATTTGATCGACGTCCGCGATCCGTCCGAGGATTATTCCTGCGCAGATTATGCAATCGACGCCCGTCGATGCGTGGATGATATTTTAGCCCGCGGAAAAACGCCGATTTTTTGTGGCGGGACGGGCTTGTATCTGAAGCAGGCACTTTGCGAGACTTCGGTTGTCTCACCGCCGGGCGATCCAGCGCTTCGTGAATGGTTAGAACGGCGTTCCCCCGACGAAAACTATAGGGAATTGACGGTATGTGATCCGGAAAGTGCCGCGGCGATTCACCCGAACAATCACCGCCGAGTGATCCGTGCGCTGGAGATCTATCGGCTTTCCGGGATACCCAAAAGTGAGTGGGATCGGAATTCCCCCTCTGACACGTACCGTTCCGACGCTTTGTTGATCTGTCTGACGGCGCCCCGCGCCGCATTGTACGATCGCATTGACCGACGCGTGGAAGAAATGGTAGAGTCCGGATTGTACGAGGAGGTTCTTTCTCTCTCCATTGATCCGGCCTCTACGGCGGGACAAGCGATCGGTTATAAGGAAATGCTTTGCTGTATTAACGGAGAACGATCATTGGATGAAGCGATTGCAGAGATACAGCTTGCCAGTCGGAGATACGCCAAGCGTCAGCTCACGTGGTTTCGGCATCAGAAGGATTTTCGGATGCTGGACGTCTCTGCATTTTCCAACTTTGAAGAGATTGTAAATTTTGTCATTGAGCTGTTCGAACGGTCGAAAAATGTGTTATAATATAATGTAAGCAAGTTTGGAGCATTGGTTTGATCGGAAAGATCACGAAAGGAGGCCGCTGTATAACGTATGGATAAAAAGTATCTGTTGCGGGTGATCGGTTATATCGCGCTTGCTTTGGCAGCGGTGATCCTGATCGTGGATATTGCGTATCAATTGGCGGGATCTGCTGTAGATTCCGTGGAAACGCTGCCTGTTGCTTCGGTTACGCAGGAATTGACCATAGATGCGGATGGTTATATTGTTCGCAACGAGATCCCGCTGGAGTATACGTCCGACGGGCTTTTGACCTACACCGTTTCGGACGGTACGCGGGTTACTGCCGGCGAAAAGGTTGCTGAGATCTACGGCGGAGACGAGGGACAGTCCGAAAAGCTGGAGCAGCTGTACGGCGCACTTGCACGCAGACAGCTTTTGGATGATGCGTTTGCCAAAAAAGGCTCTTATTCCTCGAGCGCGGTTGACAGAGAGATCGGCCGTCTGAAAGGGGAAATCGACGCGCTGACCGCCAAAGGAAGTGCCGTAGGACTTTCTGCCCTTACCGATTCACTGCAGACGATGCTCTATATTCGTGAACTAAAGGTCGGTAACGATCTTTTGGATGTGCAGGCTGCTTTGGATGCGGAAATTGCGGAGCTGAAGGACGCAGTAGGCGGAGCGCTGTCATCTGTAAAAAGCGACCGCACCGGTTATTATTTTTCCGCCTGTGACGGCTACGAGAGTATTCTCTCGATTGATGATCTCGAAGGTGCTGATACGGATCTGTTACGATCCGTTCTGCGTCGGGAGATCAGTCCGATCGAAGTGACGGGAACGGCAGGAAAGATCGTCACCGATTATGCGTGGTGCGTCGTTGTGGAGCTGCCGTTCACCTCTGCGAAGGATCTGAACGAAGGAAAAAGCTACGCAGTCGGCTTTACCGAGCTGGGCGATGAGAAGATCAATATGCAGTTGACCCGATTGACCGTTGAATACGGCAGCGATACGGCGCTTGCGATCTTTTTGTGTACGGAAATGCCTGCGGATTTCACGTATACCCGCTACCAGACCGTTTCCATAGTATTGAACGAAGCGGACGGCTACAGAATTCCGGTCGGTGCGTTGCGTCAGCGAGACGGAGTCACCGGAGTATACGTGCTGCGGGGCAGTGTGGTTGAATTTCGCGAGATCTCTCCCGTACTGCTGTATAACGGTTCCGTGTTGGCTGATTCCACCGCCGAACCCACCGGCGAGTATCCTATGTTAAACTATTACGATGTCATTATCGTCAGGGGCAAGGAGCTGTATGTTGGAAAAATCGTTGATCAGTAATGAAGAGTTAGAGGAACTCACCGCCCGCTGGGAACTGGTAAAGCGGCAGGTAGCTGATGCTGCAGAGGGAAGAGAAGTGAAGATCCTTGCTGCAACCAAAACGGTTTCGCCGGAAAGGATCAATTACGCCATCGATCATCTTGGTCTTCAATTGATTGGAGAAAATCGCGTGCAGGAACTGTTGGCCAAATACGATCTTCTGCATAAGGATGATGTAGAGATCCATTTCATCGGAAGACTGCAAACCAACAAAGTCAAATACATCGTTGACAAGGTGGACATGATCGAAT
The DNA here is from genome assembly GCA_964519075.1 of uncultured Lachnospiraceae bacterium. GTDB lineage: Bacteria > Bacillota > Clostridia > Oscillospirales > CAG-272 > CAKSQF01. Next base: position 3,477 of record CAZFJJ010000008.1, on the reverse strand, counting down.
CGGTGGACAGCTACCGTCTGGCTGAGGAGATCAGCCGACGCTGTGTGCGAATCGGTAAGGTGATGGACGTTCTGGTGGAAGTGAATGTGGGCAGAGAAGCCGGCAAGGGCGGCGTTTTTCCGGAGGATCTTCCCGACTTACTCGAATCCATTCAGCCGCTGGAAGGTATTCGGCTTGCCGGAATGATGGTGATCCCGCCGAAAATCGGCGAAAATGACGATCCGGAAAAATATTTTTCGGAAAGTTTTCAAATTTTCCTTGACATTCAGAGAAAAAAATACCATAATATAAGAGAGCCTTTACTTTTGTCCATGGGAATGTCTGACAGCTTTGTTCCGGCCATCCGTGCAGGATCGGGACAGGTGCGAATGGGCAGTGCCATTTTCGGACGCAGAGAGCATAAATAATTTATTTTAGATATAATATCAGGAGGAAACAGAATGTCCATCAAGGGTATCTTCAACGGACTCTTCAATACCGAAGAGGAAGACGACGAGAGCTTCGAGGAAGAAGTGATCGTTGAAAAGAAAGAAAAAGAGAAAGAAGTTAAAACGGAGGAAAAAAACATGGCATACACTGAAAACAGAGCAGAGGCTGCACGCTCCGCAGCACCCAAATCCGCATCCAACGCAATCGAGCTGAAGGTCGTACGTCCTGAAAGCTTCAACTCCGTCGGTCAGATCGCCGATTATCTGCTCAACCATTGCACGGTAGTCCTGAATCTGGAAGCGACCACCAAGGACACCGCACTGCGCATCGTTGACTTTTTGAACGGCGTTGCTTACGCGATCGACGGTCAGATCAAGTCTGTAACCAACAGCACCTACATCATCACTCCCAATAACGTATCGGTTTCCGGCGAGATGCTGACCGGTGCTAAGGCTGCCGCTAAACCCGGTGAGCGCGATTCCTTTGATAATTTCTGATCGTATAGGTAATCGACTTTGGATCTGCTGATCTATTTTTTGGTCTCGGCCGTTCGTTTGTTTCTGACGATCGAACAGTTATTGTTTTTAGCACGCGCAATTCTGTCATGGCTGTTTATGGCAGAGGACGGGGTGATCCCCAACTTCCTGCACGCCATGACCGAGCCGCTGATCCTGCCCGTCAGAGCACTTCTGAATCGGTTTGAAGCCATACGGGATTTTCCTATTGACATTGCGTTCCTCGTGACCGTAATGCTGATGTCCGTGATCCAGATGCTGCTTCCTACGGTCAATTTATGATGAATCAGTTGTTGGAAGCGAGACTGGCCGATCTCGCGCGGGCAGCAGATCGGGGAATGATTGCGCCCACGGTCTTCCTCTCTCCGGAAGAGCGTGCAGAGGCAGAGGATTATCTTACGCGACGCGCACAGCGATATGCGATCTTCGGCGGCTACGAAGAAGCCGAGCGTACGATGATCCTTCTGCTCCCCGATTACATGGAATCCTCGTACGTCAATTGGGACGAATATATTGTGCCGTTGGCGATTTTGACCAGCGGCTATATCGGTTTGTCCCACCGATCCTTTCTGGGAGCTTTGACCGCTCTCGGAATCGACCGCAGCGCGATGGGAGATATTTTGCTTCTCCCCTTCGGTGCGGTGGTTTTTGTTACGCCGTCCATTGCAGACTTTCTCTTAAGTGCGCCCTCACCGCTGGAGCGGGTGGGGGCAGATAAGGTGAGCGTGCAGGACGAGCGGGGCTGTCCGTCTCTGCGAGAGGCTATTGCTGCCTATCGACGTGCGTTCGAGCCCTTTACCGACGTGGTCGCCTCCACACGGCTGGACTGCGCGGTCAGCGCGTTTGCCCGTGTTTCCCGCGAAAAGGCGAAGGGGCTGATCGAGTCGGGGCAGGTTTTTCACAATTATAAGGTCGCTTGCCGTCCCGACGCCGCCTTTGTTGCCGGCGACGTGATCTCGGTGCGCGGGGTTGGAAAATTTCGCATTGAATCGTTTAGAGTAACGCAAAAAGAAAGGATCCGTATCGAAGCCAAGCGCTACGTTTGAGCGGTTCCGATTATTCTATACAGAAATATACAGAAAGGAGAGAGCGCAATGCTTCCTCCATACGAGCTACAAAACAAACCCTTCAAAACGGCGCTCAAGGGCTATAACACCACCGAAGTGGACGAGCATCTTGAGTTCGTGATGAACAAATATACCGAGTTGTATCGCGCGTATAACGATCTGGAGCGGCGGCTTGCCTCGTCCGAGGCTGAGCTGGAGCGCTATCGGAAGAACGAGGACGCCATTCGCCGTGCGCTGGTCAACGCGCAGAACGCAGGTACCCGCATCATGAAGGAAGCGGGCGAGCGCTCTCAGCTGATTCTGGAGAGCACGAAGGATAACTGTAAAAAGATCCTGATTGATTTCGACGCCGAGATCCAACAAAAACAGGATACGTTGCAGGCTCTTAAAACGCAGGTGTACGAGTTCAAATCGCGGATGTTCTCGCTGTATCAAAAGCACATTGAATTTTTGGAGGCAATCTCTCCCGAGGGTGAGGACAGCAGCGAATGGCAGCTGGCTCCCGAGGAATACGTCTCCAACGTCATCGGGCAGGTGGTTTTGGACGTAGATGCTGCAGAAGAGACTTCTCCGTCAACGAATATTACCGATCCGCCTAAGATCAATATAGACGACGAAACGCTGGAAAGCCTGATGTCTTCCGGCAAGGGCGATCATTCCGACGCAGACGTGAAGATCGCGAAGCCCCGTGTTGCAACGAGGTCTTCTTCCGATTCTGCGTATACCTTTGCCGACACCCGTTCTGTAAATCTTTCCGATATCAAACGGGAACAGGCAAATCGGGATGGTGATAGCGTCCTGTCGGTAGAGGCAGACACCGAAAATACCGTTATCTTCCGCAGACCGCAAGGCTGAGCGAAGGATGACTCCAAAATACAGACAAACATAGATAGTGTAACCACTGGAGGCTATTATGGCAAAAGATTATACCCAAACCCTAAACTTGCCCAAAACCGATTTTCCGATGCGGGCAAGTCTTCCGCAGAGAGAACCTGCCTTCCTGGAAAACTGGAAGAAGATCGATCTCTATAATACGCTGAACAAGAAGAATGCAGACCGTCCCGCATTCGTGCTCCACGACGGCCCTCCTTTCTCCAACGGCAATATTCACATGGGTCACGCCCTGAATAAGGTGCTGAAGGACTTTATCATCCGCAGCCATGCAATGATGGGCTATTATACCCCCTACGTACCCGGCTGGGATAACCATGGTCTTCCCATCGAACGCGCGATTGAAAATTCCAAGAAGAAGCTGAACAAGGATCTGTCTGTTCCCGAGTTCAGAAAGGCCTGCGAGGAATTTGCAGACGACTTTATCGGCAAGCAGATGGATGGCTTCAAGCGTCTGGGCGTTCTGGCGGATTGGGAGCACCCCTACCGCACTATGGACAAGCATTTCGAGGCCCAGGAGGTCAAGGTCTTTGGCCGGATGTTCGATAAGGGCTATATCTACAAGGGCCTGAAGC
>CAZFJJ010000007.1:0-21421 GCA_964519075.1 uncultured Lachnospiraceae bacterium | reverse complement strand
GACACCAACTCCTGTCTGTCGGCCATCGCCGCCAAGCGGCTGCACATCCCCATTTTCCACATGGAAGCGGGCAACCGCTGCAAGGATGAGTGCCTGCCCGAGGAGACCAACCGCCGGATCGTGGACATCATCTCGGACGTGAACATGGCCTACTCAGAGCACGCGCGCAAGTACCTGCACGAGTGTGGACTGCCCAAGGAGCGAACCTACGTGACCGGCTCGCCCATGGCAGAGGTGCTCCGTGCCAATCTGGACGACATCAAACGAAGCGACATCCTCTCCCGTCTCGGCCTGGAAGAGAAGAAATACATCCTGCTCTCGGCACACAGAGAGGAGAACATCGACACCGAGGAAAATTTCCTCTCCCTGTTCTCAGCCATCAACAAGATTGCCGAGCAATACGATCTGCCCATCCTTTACTCCTGCCATCCCCGCAGCAAGAAGCGGCTGGAAGAGTCGGGCTTTTTGCTGGATCCTCGCGTGATCCGTCACGAGCCCCTGGGCTTTCACGACTACAATCACCTGCAGATGAACGCTTTTGCGGTGATCTCGGACAGCGGAACGCTGCCCGAGGAGTCCAGCTTCTTCACCTCGGTGGGACAGCCCTTCCCGGCGGTCTGCATCCGCACTTCCACCGAGCGCCCCGAGGCGCTGGATAAGGCGTGCTTCATCCTGGCCGGCATCGACGAAAGGTCGCTCCTGCAGGCGGTGGAGACGGCGGTGACGATGAATCTGGAGGGCGATCACGGCATTCCCGTGCCCGATTATATTGAAGAAAACGTATCCACCAAGGTAGTCAAGATTATCCAGAGCTATACCGGCGTGGTGGATAAGATGGTTTGGAGAAAGACGAAATGATAGGACAAAACAAACAGACGGCGCGGGACGGTCAGCTTCTGATCCGTCAACTGCTGCTGATCTTAGCCGATGCGGCGGTCTTTGCCGCAACGTCGGTGCTGTCGCTGTGGGTACGCTTGGAATTCCGCTTAGCGGAGCTTCTGTCGTACGATTTTCTGTTCAACGTACTGAAGCTGCTGCCGCTGACCCTTCCCGCTGCCATCGTGATCTTTTGGCTGTTCGGCCTGTATAACAGCCTGTGGGCGTATGCGGGCGAGCGGGAGATGATCCGTATCTTCGCTGCATCGCTGGTGGCATCGCTGGTGCAGACGGTGGCACAGTTCGTGACCGGGCTCACCGTCCCCCGCAGCTTCGTGCTGCTCCAGTTCTTCCTGCTGATGTTTGCCACCATGGCCATCCGCTTCTCCTATCGCTTTTTGCGGCACCACAGAGCGCTGTCCCAGAAGAAGAAGGGAACCGTCCGCCGCACCATGATCGTCGGTGCAGGCGAGGCGGGAGCAACGATCTTGCGAGAGCTTCAGCGCAGCGAATATACCCAGAATCACGTGGTCTGTCTGATCGATGACAATCCGCAGAAATACGGGCAGAACATGAACGGCGTTCCCGTGGTGGGAACCACTGACGAGATCGTGGCCGCAGCCCGAAAATACCGCATTGAGGAGATCATCTACGCCATTCCCTCAGCACCCGCGCAAAAGCGCGCTGACATCCTGAACGTCTGCAGCGAGACCGGTTGCCGTTTGCGAACGCTGCCCGGCATCTATCAGCTGGTCAACGGCGAGGTGGATATCCAAAAGATCCGCGACGTACAGATCGAAGATCTTCTGTTCCGCCATTCCATCGATATTACCAACCAAGCGTCTGCGAAGTATTACGCAGGTAAGACGGTGCTGGTCACCGGAGGCGGCGGCTCTATCGGATCGGAGCTCTGCCGCCAGATCGCCGCCTGCAAGCCGAACAAGCTGGTTATTTTTGACATTTACGAAAACAACGCCTACGACATCCAGCAGGAGCTGATCCGCACCTACGGATTTGAGCTGGATCTGGCGGTGGAGATCGGCTCTGTGCGCGACCGCGCGCGGTTGGACGGTCTGTTTGCAAACTACCGCCCCGACGTGGTCTTCCACGCGGCGGCACACAAGCACGTGCCTCTAATGGAGCAGAGCCCCTGCGAGGCCATCAAAAATAACGTGCTTGGTACGTACAATACCGCGGATATGGCGGAAAAGTACGAAGCCGAGAAGTTCATCCTCATCTCCACCGACAAGGCGGTGAATCCCACCAACGTGATGGGGGCATCCAAGCGGCTGTGCGAGATGGTGATCCAGTGCAGAACCGACAGCAAGACCACCTTTGCGGCGGTGCGCTTTGGCAACGTTCTGGGCTCTAACGGCTCGGTGATCCCGCTGTTCAAGAAGCAGATCGCCGAGGGCGGCCCCATTACGGTGACCGACAAGCGGATCATCCGCTATTTTATGACCATCACCGAGGCCAGCCAGCTGGTGATGGAGGCAGGCTCTATGGCACAACGGGGCGAGCTTTTCGTGCTGGACATGGGCAAGCCCGTTCGCATCTACGATCTGGCGGTGAATATGATCAAGCTGTCGGGTCTGGAGCCCGGCGTGGATATTGAAATCAAGGAAATTGGCTTGCGCCCCGGCGAAAAGCTGTACGAGGAGCTGCTGATGAAGACCGAGCTTTTAGACAAAACCCCAAGCGATCTGATCTTCATCGAGCGAGACACCCCCTATACCCGCGCCGAGGTGGACGAGAAGCTGACGCTCCTCACCTCTGCGGTGCAGAACGCCGACTGCAGAACCGCTCTTGATCGCGTCAAAAACGCGATCAAACAGACGGTCCCCACGTTCCGCGAGCCCGACGAGATCAACAGCCGTGCGTATCGCGCGGAAGAGATGAAAACGGTGCGACCATGAAGCAAAAGGTGGAAGGTTATCTGTTGTCCGTCGGTGTTACCGCCGAAGAGATCGCAAGCATTCGTTCGATCCTTTTGGATTAATCCGTGCCTCCATCATTTGACCCCCAAAGCGTTCGATTCGTCGAAGGCTTTGGGGGTTGCGCTTGAATTGTATTCACAGCAGTCCGCATTCGGGGTAGACCGTTTGGTGGTCTATCGGCTTGAGGGGGCGGCTGCTCCAGGGGAAGGATAGGGAGTACAGCTTGGTGTCGAAGCGTATACCGGGGAGCTTTTGGATCAGGGGCGCTGCGAAATGGTTTTTGGGTAGTCCGATCACGAACATTCCGTAGCGTTTGCCGATCACCTTCCGAATCTCGTCCAGAAAGATCCGATAATGCGTCTCGTCGTCTCCGCGGCAGAGGAAAAACGCCAGCATGGGGAAGTTCAGCGGCTCGTCCGCACGGGGGAGCTTGATGTAGCCCAGCCGGGAGAGCAGGGGATTGGCGAGTCGGGCGAGCCTTATCAGCCCGTGATAGCGTTTCACCACGTATTGCTTGTAATCGGTCTGATTCCATAGCGCAGCTGCCGCCAGGAGCTCCCCTCCGTCCTCCAGCAGATAGAAATCTTTCTCCGTCAGACCGTGGAACTGCCCGATATTGCGGATCACGGGAAACAGATCCCGCCGCCGCCCCTCTTCATTCAAAAATGCCAGCAGTCGGGGCAGATCGTGCTCCTCGGCTTGGCGAAAGCAAAGGGCGTGGCGGGGCGCTTGGATCTTCACCCGGGGGCTCAGGATGTGGGTGGTAAACTCGGCGAACGGCTCCATGGAAACGAGGCGCTTGCCCTTGCCGAACATGGTCTGCGCCGACAAGTTGTCTGCGATCACCGAAAAATAGTAAACGTCAACGTCGTCTCTTTGCAGGGACTTTATAAACCGCGCACCGAATCCGACGCCGCCCTCGTGAGCGGCGTCTTTTTTCAGTCCGCATAGGTACGCGGCTTTGGAGGGCTCGCCGCCGACGTAGACCTCTCGGATCAACTCTGCGGCGGTGCCTACCACTCGGTCGCCGTTTCTGGATACGAATATCTGCGCCTCGCCGAAATCCTGTTGATAGGACTCGTAGGCATCGGGTCTGCGGGTGTACAGAAGCTCGACGCTGCCCGTGGCTGCCGAGCTTTCCAATATGCGGAGGATCTCTTTTCCGTCCTCCGGTGTTGCACGGTGCCTGGGATCGATCATTTCTTCTTTTCCTCTAAGTTTTCGCCGATGGGGATACCGAAACGCTTATCAATTTCAAAGTGGAAAATAACATTGATCACCCAATAAGCGAAGTTGATTAAGAAGCCCTTGCTACGCTTGCGCATCGTTCTTCCGCGGCGGAAAATCGAGCTGAATTTGAAGTATTTCTTCCGATAGCCCTTGCAACAGGCGCGAAGATGCTCGGAGGTGATCTGCTTGGGATTGAACGTTACAGTTCCAAAGGTGTAACCGCTTTCAAGCCACCATTTTTCCGAAATTAGTCGACCGTCCGCCTTGAAGGATTCGTATGTCTTCGTATTAGGGAAAATGAGCAGGTGATTGAATGCGACCACGAAGAACTGATGCTTTTCGCAGAACTCAAGTGTTGCCTTGAAGGTATCCTCGTTATCGGAATCAAAGCCGAATACGAAACTTGCATAAATGCCGATACCTACTTCATGTATCTTTTGAATCAGAGTCTCTCGCTCACCAAGTCGCTCAGACCACCCCTTGTTCATCTGCTTCAGGTTCTCGCTCTCAATGGACTCAAAGCCGATCAGCACCATCTCACAGCCGCTTTCCTTCATCAGCTTCAGCATTTCATCGTCTCTGGCGATGTCCAGTGTGATCTGCGTCGTCCAAATGATTTTCAGCTTTTTCAGCTCCTCAAACAGCTCACGGGCGAATGTCTTGTCCGAGAAGATGCTGTCGTCCACGAAGAAGAAGATCTTGTGCTTGCAGGACTTGATCTCTGCGATGATGTCGGCAACCTCGCGGTGAATGTAATGGGAGTGGTAATAGCCCGCAATGGAGCAAAATTCGCAGTTATGGTAGCAGCCTCTGCCGGTTTCCACCAGGGAAACGGGGAGGTATTTTTTCATCTTGTCGGCGTAGATGCTGCGGTCGGGCATTTGGTAAGCGATGCAGGCGTCGCCGTCGTAGCGCGGGAAAAGGGTTCCCGCCTCCAGATCGGCTAAAACGGTGGGCATGATGCGGTCGGCGTTGCCCACCATGATCGAATCGGCGTGCAGAGCGGCTTCCTCGGGGCAGAGGGTGACGTGATAGCCGCCCATGAGAACCTTTTTGCCCCGTTTTCTGAATTCGGAGGCGATAAAATAGGCACGCTTGGCGGTATAGGTCTCAACCGTGAGGAAGACCACGTCGGTGGGGGTGTCGTAGTTGATGTTTTCGATTCGATCGTCGAAAAACTCACGCTCAAAACGCTCCGGGATCATGGAATTGAGCACCGCAATGGTCAGCGGCTCCATCAGCCAACTGCGCAGGTATTTCTGCCCCGATTTTTTGCCGATGGCAGGTAGTACAAATGTAATTCTCATCTCTGCTCCTTTCAATGAGTGACAACACAAGTTATTTTCCGCCCAAGATCTTCCCTTGCTTTCGGTAAATCTCTTTTCGTGTAACGATATTTAATGCAAGGAAAACAAAGAAATGAAGCGGATTCCAATGTTTTTTATTGCAAACCAATCTTTTGAAAATGCTTTTATATGAGTTGAATTGATAGCGCGCGGTCATGCAACCAATCTGCAGATCATCCGGAGTCATACTTTCCGGATAGTACACGGTGTCACCGTACTTATACCCCTTTTCGAGCCACCACTTGTCATAGATGAGCTTATCCTGTGATTTCAGTCTGGAATAAAGCTTTGTGTCCGGCATTGGAATCAAGGGGTTGAAATTTGCTGTAGCAAAATTATGCTTAATAGCAAATTTCAAGGTTTCCTCTATTGACTCCTTGGTTTCATAGTCGTATCCCAGAACAAACGACGCGTATATCATCAAGCCGTGCTTATAGATGTTTTGTATCGCTTTTTCATACGTTTCAATATTCAAATTGGCGACCTTATTCATGATCTTCAGATTATTGGCATTCAATGATTCAAATCCGATCATAACCAAAACACATCCGCTTTCTTTCATAGCACGAAGCAGGGTATCGTTCATTGCAATATCGATACTGATCTGACAGCCCCATTTTTTCTTCAGTGGCTTGATCGCTTGAAACAGCGTTAGCGCGGACCCCTCGTCCAAAAAAAGATTATCATCAATAATGAGCAATATTTTTTCTTTAATATCGCGTATTTCTTCCACGATCAGATCTATATTCTTTTGTCTGACTTTACATCGGTAAAAAGAAGCCACCGAGCAAAAATCACAATTGTATTTGCACCCTCTTGAAAACTGAACAAGACCGATGGGAAGATATTTTTTGCCATGGAATGCTTTACTATTAAAATCTATTTTTGTCAAGCCGCATCGGTTTGTTGATTGGTACTTTTTCCGTTCAACACCGTTTTTCAAATCCTCAAGATAAGTCGGCCAAGTATCTTCGGCATCGCCAATCAAAACGGTATCACAATATTGCAGCGCTTCATCCGGCACAGCACTTGGATGAAATCCGCCCATAACGATTCGATTGCTTGGCGTTTTGTACTTTTGGGCGATTTCATAGGCCCGACGTGCGGCATAGGTATCCACCGATAGCGCAATCACGTCAGCATCTATCACCGAAGGCAGATCCTCTACTCGCTCATCGATGTACTCAATCTCAATATCCTTGGGAGTGATTTGATCAAAGATAGCAAATACCAGCGGCTTCATCGCATCGTAGTTTTTATCGTCGAACATTCTAACCTTAATAAATGTTACCTTCATTATACCTCCGCCGAGTTGATCAATTAAACAAGTTTACTTGTTTTCTTTTGGTTTTTCTCGTTCTTTTTGTTGTGCCATTTAAAACCAAGATTGAGAAACAGCTTTAGAATACCGCCGCGCCTATTATTTACGACCCTTTTCCAAATACGCTTTAGTGTATAGCATTCCTTAGACACCGAAACCAGCATTTCCTCCAGCTCACGCGCTGTGAAGTTTTTGGGCGCAAAGGTGGCGTGAATACTGTCGTAGTCATTCCAGTTTGTTGAAATGATACGCCCTTCTGCATCCAATCTCCGATACGTAGGCGTGTTGGGATAGGGGGTCAGAATGGCAAAACGGGGAATGTCTACGCCGATTTCTTCGATATAGTCGGGCATTTTGAGTATGCTCTCCTTGGTATCGCCGTCAAAGCCCAGCATGAAGGTGCCGAGAATCGCAACGCCCGCCTTGTGGAATTTCTCCACAACCGCCTTGTACTTATCTACCGTGTTCTTCTTGTGACTTTCTTTGAGGCTATCTTCGCTGAAGGTCTCAAAGCCCATGAGAATGCCGATGCATCCGCTTTGGATCATCAGATCGAACAGCTCGGGATCGTCCAGAATATCGGTGGTGCACAGCCCCGCCCACTTGATCTTCAGCGGGATCAACGCTTGGTAAAAGACTTTGGCATACGCCCGATTCGAAGTAGGCGACGGATCGAGAAAAAGAATATATTTGCTCCTGAGCCCCCGTATCTCGTCCACGACCTCTTCGATTTTCCGTGCGGTATATTTGCTGCCCCAGAAGGAATTGACGACGCAAAACTCGCAACGGTTGGTACAACCAAAGTTGGCGATCACCGTGGGTACGCCGATGTATTTATTCTTCTTCATCAACTCTCGTTTGGGGATGACGTGAGCGGAGTTTATATCACAGTGAGAGCCATCGTATCGCTTTTTCGGTGTTTTGCGCGCGAAATCTTCGAGAAATTCCTTCCACACTATGTCTGCAGGACCTGTCAGAACGGTGTCTGCATGAGCCGCCGCTTCCTCGGGGAGCAGCGTCACGTGATGTCCGCCCATAACGACATAACTGCCTTTTTGACGAAAATACGCGGCAAGCTCGTATCCGCGTTTTACCGAAGAGGTGACCGCAGTAATTGCTACGACGTCATAAAACGGAAGCTTTTCATAGTCGCATTTCTGTACGCCCTCGTCGATGGCACGAAACTCCGCGCCGTACGCTTCGGGAGTCAATGCCGCCAGATAGGGCATGGTCAGGGGCATATAGCTGAGCGATTTGGTAAACGCACTTTTGTAGCGGTAATTGTTATCGTAGGGAGTGATGAACAGGATTTTCAAATCCTCACCTCCGGAATATCCGAATTGTCGGACATGACCTCGGCGCCGAAGATCTCAAATTCCTTGGCGTATTTTCGGTAGCCGATATTCACCAGCATAAAGAGGCTCTTCATAGTTTTCGGCTTGGTCAGATCCAGACGCTTCCGGATATTTTTCCAGGAATAGACCTCCTTCCACGCCCATGCGATCCCTGCTTCCAGCTCTTCCTTGGTCATCTGCTTGGGCTGGTAAACGCAGTGTTCCACGTCGTACATGGCAAAATCGTGCTCGATGATGCGTCCCTCGCGCTCCAGCTCCCGATAAAACTCGGTTCCGGGGAAGGGCGTAATGATAGAAAACCTGGGCAGATCGATCTTGGCTTCAATACAAAGGTCAACGGTGCGTTTGAATACGTCGGGGCCGTCCTCGTCCGCGCCAAAGGCAAAGCAGCCCATTACCATAATGCCCTTGCGATGCAGCTTATCCATCAACGCTTTATATTCATCCACGCGGTTGACGCCCTTGTTTATGCCTTGCTGGGTTGCTTGATTGACCGACTCAAATCCCACGAGAATGCCCTTACAGCCGCTTTTTTCAAACAGATCCAGAAGCTCGTCGTTGTGGCCGATCGCGGTGGTGGTCAGACCCATCCACCACTTTTTCAGCGGGATCATGGCGGTGAACAGTTCTTTTGCGTATTTGACGTCGGCGATCAGATTTACGTCGGGGAAGATCACCTCTTTCCCCTTAAAGGACTTGATCTCGGCGATCACGTCCTCTACGGGACGGGTGATCACTCTCTGCCCGAACGCCGCAGGATAGGCGCAGAAGGTGCAGGAATGATTGCAGCCTCTCACCGCTTCCACGGTGTTCAGCGTGATGTATTTCTTCTTGTTCAGAAGATCCTTACGGGGGAGCGGCCTCTTGGATATATCAAAGCACCCCGAGCCGTTGTAGATCGGCCGGAGACAGCCGTCGCGAATATCCAGAAGTGCCTGCGGGAAGGTCAGTTCACCCAGCCCCAGCAGGACGGCGTCGGCGTGCTCGGCCGCTTCCTCGGGCATCAGCGAGGGATGCACGCCGCCCAGCAGAACGGTCTTGCCCAGACTGCGGAAATAGTCGGCGTATTTGTAGCAGCGGGAGGAGGTGCCGGTGATGCAGGTGATAGCGATCACGTCCGCGTCAGTGTCCAGCGGGATGGCCTCCGCCGTTTCGTCGTAGATCACCACCTCGGCGTCCAGCTCTTGGGGGACGAGCGCGGCCAGGAGCGCCAGCGTGATGGGCGCGTAGTGGAGTCCCTTGTGGAACATTCCGTTATATCTGTGCATTGCACCTGCGGGAGAAAGTAATGCGATCTTCATATCCGTTGTTCCTTTCCGTGGATCGATTTCATGAGATGGATATAAACGAGGAGATTGCCATCAGGAGAACGGCGATGGCGACGAAGGAGATCATAGCTTTGCTCTTGGCCGGCTTCCCCAGGAAAAGATTGCCGTCTGCGCTTTTCACGGCATTGTAGTAGGCGGGAAGCACGACGATGACCAGAATGATCGACAGCGCGCCTGCACCGATCTGGACGTAGTCCAGCACCGACAGCGGCAGAACGATCGCGATGAGCAGTGCGGGTAGGGTAGCGATCAGCCACGCCCATTGGGAGGAAAGCTTGAGCTGCTGCCCCACCACGTCAGCAAAGGCAAATCCGCTGGACCAAAAGGAGGTGAGCATGGCAAACAGAACCAGCACCGTGCAAATCGGCTTCACCAAGGGCAGCCCGATGCCGTCTGCAAGACCGATGGTGGCGATTTCGGTAACCGTATCGGAGCCGAGGATCACGGCGACCGAAAAGACCACGGTGATCAGCGCGTTGAGCGTAAGCCCTCCGATGACCGCTTTTCCCGTCAGTTGAGGCTTTTCAATGTGATTGCACACCTGAATGATGGAAAAGATTGCGGAAAAGGCGAACATGAACAGACCGTATACGGCAAATACCGTGCCGGGCTTACCAAAGGTGAACGGGATCGCCCCCTTGACGTGGAAGCAGGAAAGAACCGCAAGCAGCAGCACCGCGCATCCGATCAGCCCCACCGAGATCTTCTCGCCGATCCCGACGCCCTTGATGCCGAACAGGATCACCAACGATGCCAGTATGTAGAAGATGACCTTGGACAGGATGCTGTTGGTCCCGAAAAAGTCGTCCAGCACGTTGGAGGCGCAGAGGATATACACCACCAGATTTTCCAAAAGAAGCAGGACGAGCAGCACGAAAAAGAGCAGGCTCAGCCCCTTTTTTCCCTTGCCGGAAAAGAGATGCTGGTTGAGGATCCCGATCAGATCGTCGGATTTTTGGGATCGGCGGGTCAGCTCTGCGATGATCAGATACATCAGTGCGCTGACGCCGTACGCCAAGGCCAGCGCTGCCAGCGTTCCGAACGCGCCGATCTTGTCGATGGCGTAGGGGATCGTTAGGATGCCCGTACCGATGCCCGCGCCGGCTACCAGCATCAATGATTCTAAAAAGGTCAGTTTTTTGCTTTTCATACGTGATCCTCTCAAAAAAGTCGGGTTTTGGATGATGGTTTACAGTTAGTATAGCATATAAATGTGAATAAATCTACATGGAGTGGAAATGGATGGAATGGGGGCGGCCGCCGAGGGGGACGGTATGCCGAATCAAATCCCCCTCACTCGCAAGCTAAAACGCTTGTGGAGGGAGGGGGATCTCGCGCCTGCTATTCATTTGTGGGCTGAACTCATCGCTTGCTGGCCTTCATTTCATCTTCCGATCGTCCGTAGCGGGATTGTCGATGAGTTGGCCGCTCTCCGTAAAGCGGGAGCCGTGGCAGGGACAGTCCCAGGTATGCTCCGCGCGGTTGTATTTCAGCGCACAGCCCAGGTGAGGACAGCGGGGAACGGTGGGTGTCAGAAGCCCGATCGTCGATTCTACCGCATTGATCGCCAATTGCGGATGAAGCATGGCTCTCGATGGCGAAAAGAGCGCCCTATATCGATTCACCTTCCCCTGCACCAGATCGGCGAGGATCATGGCGGCGACCATGGAGGAGGTCATTCCCCACTTATTGAAGCCGGTCGCCACAAAGAGATCGGGCGTGCGCTTCGAATATTGCCCGACGTAGGGCATACCGTCCAGGCTCATGCAGTCCTGGGTCGCCCATCGCGCTACTTCTTTGGCGCTCGGATAGTGTTTGCGGGCAAAATCGGCAAGCTCCTGCCAGTTCCCGCCCTTTTTGCCCGTGCGGTGACTGCCGCCGCCCAGCAGGAGCAGATCGCCGTAATTGCGAAACGAAAGACCCGTTTTCGACTCGTCGAGGTACATTCCGCTCACATGGGGCGCGTTTTGAAGGGCGATCACATAGGAGCGATGCTGATAGAGCTTTACAAAATAACTGCCGTGCTTGTTGAGAAAAGGAAAGTGGGTCGCCACGATGATCTTCTTCGCCCGGATCGTTCCGTGATCGGTGATCGCTCGATTGGGCATCAGCTCCCGCATCTTGGTGTGCTCCAGGATGCGCAGACCCTTTGCGATGCCGTATGCGAATTTCAGCGGATGAAATTGCGCTTGCCCATTCACGCGTACGGCGCCTGCTACCGGGAAGGGCAGGGGAAGATCGTTGACCAAATCTGCCGGAACGCCCAGCCTGCGGTAGGCTTTCACCTCCGCTTCGATCTTACGGCGATCGGTCAGCGAATAGACGAAGGCAGCCTTCTCCTCAAAGTCACAGTCGATGGTTGAGCAGAGCTGGCCATATTGTGCAAGCGCTGCGCGATTGGCATCGAGATACAGCTTTGCGCCGTCTATGCCGAATTTGCGGATGAGCTTGTGGTAAATCAGACCGTGCTGAAAGGTGAGCTTAGCGGTCGTGTTTTTCGTGATGCCGCCGCAAATGCGATCGGCTTCCACCAGCAGATAGTCCACCCCTGCGGTATCCAGCATATGAGCGCACAAAATGCCCGCCAGCCCACCGCCGATGATCAGCACATCGGTTTGCAGATCCTTCTGCTGTGTATCAAACTGCGGACGATCCGCGCTACTTATCCAAATTGAGTTCATTCTACCACCTCTTGCGGTTAGTATGCGCGGATGGTAGGGAAATATGAGATCGTCCCTTTTATATTTGCTCAAAATCGGGTAGAATAGAAGAAAAACACAGGAGCACCACAATGAAAACACGATTGATCAGCACACGACTGCTGAAGGATTTTGAAACTTATCTCCACACCGAAGAAAAGAGCGGACTGACCGTGCAGAAATATCTATGCGACCTGCGGCAGTTGGGAGAATATGCGGACGGCAGAGCGGTGGACAAGCCGTTGCTGCTGAAATACAAGGCGAAGCTGGAGCGGGAGTATAAGGCGACCGCCGCCAACTCCAAGCTGGCGGCGATCAATACCTTCCTGCGCTTTGCGGGATGGCAGGAGCTGTGCGTAAAGCAGCTTCGGGTGCAGAAGAAGATCTACTGTCCCGAGGAGAAGGAGCTATCCAAGGCGGAATATATGCGACTGGTGGAGACCGCAAGGAAGCGGCGCAACGAGCGACTGGAGCTACTGCTCCAGACCATATGCGGAACGGGGATTCGGGTCAGCGAGGTGCGGCATATTACCGCTGAAGCAGTAGCAAGCGGGGAAGCGGTGGTGCGCTGCAAAGGGAAAACGCGGGTGGTGATCATCGTCCGAGCACTGCAAAAGCGGCTTTTGAAGTATTGCCGAGCGCGAGGGATCAGGAGCGGATCGGTGTTCGTGACGGCCGGCGGCAGACCGCTGGATCGAAGCAATATCTGGCGGGAGATGAAGTCGCTTTGCAAGGCCGCGGGAGTAGCGGCGGGGAAGGTGTTTCCCCACAATCTGCGGCATTTGTTTGCACGGGTGTTTTACGGGATCGAGAAGGATATTGCGAAGCTGGCGGATATTCTCGGGCACAGTAGCATCAACACCACGCGGATCTATATTATGACCACCGGCACCGAGCATAGACGAAAGCTGGAAAGTATGCGGCTGATCCTATAAATCAAAAATCCGATGCCGGAGCATCGGATCACATAATAATGATTCTGTTGTAGTGAGTAAATACTTATTCAATTTATTATATCACTTTCTCTTCTGATTTGTCAATATTTTCACACCAGATTTTTTGAATATACAGATTTTTCCACGCCAATAAAGCCTTTTCGAACTCTTTGTTGAAAAGGCTTTGTTGGCGTACTTTCATATATAATACGTATCTTATTCTTTCGCTATTGGGCTGATTGCGTTACAACAGAATCATTATTATGTATCATCAATCACCCCAAAAGGAGAAGTCAACATGAAAAAGATGAAGAAACGCAAGATACTTGCGGCGGTCGTGCTGACAGTTGCGGTCTGTCTGTGTCTGTCCATTGCGACTGTGTACCATTTTGTGCACGAGCAACAGCTGGACAACCTGCAAAACGAGGCTCTGGCACAGCTGGAACGGGATCGCGGTGAATACGACGAGCAGAGCATCGTCTTGCAAGCGACCTCCAAAGCGAGGGCAGAAGAGCTGGCAGCGCAGTTCGGTGCTACTTTGCGAATCACCTCGGACGGAAGATATGCAAGATTAACTCTGCCCGAGGGAGTGACGATCCGCGATGTGTACGCCGAAAAAGAAAACCGCCAGTACATCGAGGAGATGTCGGCGGACTACAAGGCGCGGATCAGCGATCTCACCGAGACCGAGGAGGCGGGGGAACGTCTGCCTATTCGTCCGCAGTACACGGTGACCGATACCGACTACGATCAGCAGACCTATCTCGATTACCTCAATATGAGCAACGCATGGTCGAAGTATACCGGTAGCGGCATTACCGTTGCGGTAATCGATACGGGTATCGACACCGATCACCCCGAGTTTGCGGGACGGATCAGTGAGTACTCCTATAATGCGACCGAGGATAAGATCGTCAAGGACTGGCTGACCGAGGACGGCTCCTACGACTGGTCGCTCATCGAGGACGAGCAGGGGCACGGTACGGCTGTTACCGGCGTGATTGCAGCTAATATGAATAGTGGAAATATTGTCGGTGTTGCGCCGAAGGTGACCATCATTACTATCAAAGCCGAGTGCGATGCAAGCGGAGCCTTTGAACGCACTTCCGACTTAGTATTCGGCTTGTACTATGCTATCGAGCGGGACGTGCAGGTGGTGAATATGTCGTTCGGAACATACGATCCAACGAATCCCTTCGCTGAAGCGACTCAGCTTGCCTATGACAGCGACGTAATTTGTGTCGCGGCAGCTGGTAACGACGGAATCACTGCGCTGAGCTATCCTGCGGCTGACCCTAATGTCATCGGTGTTGGTGCGCTGGGCGATGGTTGGACTCTTGCAGACTACTCCAACTATGGTGAAAACTCCGATCTGGTGGCTCCAGGCAGCACCTATACTACCTTGATGGGTGGCACATATGGCACTATGAACGGAACTTCGTTGGCCGCTCCCATCGTGACGGGTGCGATTGCGCTGTATATGCAAAGCGATAAATATACCACCTTCGACGAAGTTACCGAGATTTTGTACGCTTCCTGCTACGATCTTGGCGATTCGGGTAACGACTGGGATTACGGTTTTGGTGCGCTGGACATTTCCGCCTTCCTGCTGGAAGAGCGTGGAACCGTGACCTTCGATATGCTTACCGATGAGGTGGAGAACACCGAAGCCCTCTTTATCCGCGGTCACGCCCTGCAGGAGCTTCCCGAGCCGGAGAGGCTGTATGCGGTGTTCGACGGCTGGTACTACGACGATACCTTTACGCAAGAAGTTGAATACTACTCCGACAAATTCTACGGTGATCTTACCCTCTACGCCAAGTGGGTGAATGAGGACGACGGCGTTCCCTATACATACGTGATTTTGGATGACGGTACGGTGGAGATCCGTTCTTACACCGGTCATCGTAGATATATTACCATCCCCGAAAAAATCGACGGAAGAGTGGTTTCTTCCATTGGCGACTTTGCTTTCTCCGGACAGGAGAGACTGCGCGAGGTGGGACTTCCCTCCGGGCTGACCAAGATCGGCAGATATGCCTTCCAGAACTGCGCGAATCTCATCAGCATCGAGATTCCCGAGGGTGTCCAGACCATCGGGGAGTATGCATTCTACAACAATACCCGCCTGTCTACGGTCGCTTTCCTCGGAAACAGCAAGCTGTCTATCATCGGAAACTTTGCTTTTGCGGCTTGCGGAAAGCTGGAAAAGATCGAGCTGCCTGCGAAGCTTGAGAGCATCAACGGCTCTGCATTCTACGGCGCAACGGCGTTGCATACCATTAACGTGCAGAAGGGAAATACGGTCTTCACCTCCATTGACGGTGTGCTGTTCAATCTTACTGGCAGTACGTTGGTTGCATATCCTGCGGCGCACGGAACGAGCTATACGCTCCCTGAGGCCGCTCGCACTATAGGCGATTACGCTTTTGCCTATGCAAAGATTTATTCTATCGACCTAGCAAATGTAGAAACAATTGGCGGCTCAGCGTTCGTGTCTTCTTCGCTCAAAGAACTCGTGATTCCGGATAGTGTGGTTTCTATGGGAGTCGGCGTCTTTGCAAAAAATTTCAGCCTCGCATCTGTGACCATTGGCAGAGGTCTTACCAAAATCTCCGATAAAGCCTTCCAGAACTGTTCTGCACTGACTGAAATTGTAATTCCCAATGGCATACGAAGCGTTGGCGCTGAAGCTTTCATTAAAAGCGGTCTTGTATCGGTCACCTTCGAAGAGGGAAGTATGCTGACGCAAATCGGCAATCGAGCATTTAAAGATTGCTCTATCCGTGAGATCGATATCCCTGCATCGGTCATGGAGATTGGCAAAGAAGCTTTTTCGGGACTCATCGTAGGCAATCCGCTTACTCGAGTAAGCTTTGGAGAAAACAGCGAGCTTCGCACTATCGGAGCAGGCGCATTTGCGAAGTGTTGGTTGCTGGAGTCTATCGACCTTCCCGCTCAACTGGAAACCATAGGTTATCGGGCATTTATGAGCAGTGGTTTGACCGCCATTACCGTCCCTGCAAGTGTAAAATCGATGGGATACGGTGTCTTTGCTTGCTGTTTTGCATTGCCTTATATAGAAGTTGAAGATGGCAATACCGTCTATCGTGATATTGACGGCGTGGTCTATAATTTGGATAATACGGCGATCCACACTTTCCCCGCCGGCAGAGAAACGGATTCGTACGCGCTGGAGACAACGGTGCGTACTATTATGCCTTGGGCATTTGCAGGAACCTCTAAACTGGGAACTGTAATTCTTCCGGAAGAGCTGACTGTGATCGGCGAATATGGCTTCTATCTTGCAGGTATTAACCGTATTACTCTGCCCGAAGCACTCGTGGAGATTGAGCAGTATGCGTTCTCAAATTGTGCAAACCTACAAACCATCCGCATCCCCGACAACGTGTTGCAGATCGGTCGATATGCCTTCGCCGAAGACTGGAATCTCTCTTCCGTAACTTTCAACGCAACTGCCAAGCTCCCTCGAATCAGCTACGGCGCCTTTGCGTACTGCGGTCTGACATCCTTCACGGTTCCTGCCAACGTGTCCACCATGGCGCAGGGCGCATTTGAAGGCTGTTCCAAGCTGACTTCCTTCACTTTTGCTGAAAACAGCAAGCTGGAGAGCATTTCTGCGTATGTGTTCGACGGATGCACGAATCTGCGGCGCATTACATTTAAGAATGGCAGTGCATTGACTTCGATTCAGGCACATGGTCTGGAAGGAATGGATAAACTCACCTCGATCAACTTCGGCGATGCGAAGGTGACTAACATCGACAACTTTGCCTTCCGTTTCTGCGAGAGCCTGTCTACACTGACACTTCCCGAGACGGTGACCAATATCGGCAGATACGCCTTCTACGGATGCACCTCTCTCTCCGAACTGACGATCCCCGCACCCGTGGAGCATATCGGCAGCTATGCCTTCCTGGGCACCAACGAGATCGACCTCTACTTCGCCTCCGACCTGCTTCCCGCATACTTGGACGAGAACTGGGATCACGGTACTCGCGGCTATTACGTTGGCGTGACCGACGTTATTACCGACGGCGATTTCAAGTATGCAATCCTCACCTCCGGCGATGTTGCCATCATCGAATATCTGGGCAGCGATACCCACGTTGATTTGACGACTCTCGATTTTGGCGCGCCTATCACGGCAATTGGCGGCGCTGCTTTCAAGGATAGCACGGTGACATCTATC
Organism: uncultured Lachnospiraceae bacterium; assembly: GCA_964519075.1. GTDB lineage: Bacteria > Bacillota > Clostridia > Oscillospirales > CAG-272 > CAKSQF01. The sequence continues at coordinate 4,181 of CAZFJJ010000007.1, read as the reverse complement.
ATCCTGCCTGATACGCTGACCAGCATTCAGGCAGAGGCGTTCCAGTATTGTGCACTGGAATCGATCGCCATCCCCGCAAGCGTGACCTTTATCGGCAGAGAGGCGTTTGCGCATACTTCTATCAAGACGCTGACCTTCGCCGAAGGCTCCAAGCTTACCGTGATGGAGCAGTATGCATTTGAAGGCACTGACAATCTGACGTCGGTGATCCTTCCCGCTTCTCTGACCACCATGGGTACGGGCGCATTCTCGGAGAGCGGACTGACCACTCTGATCTTTGAAAACGGAATAAAATTAACCGAGATCCCTCAGCGTGCGTTTGCGGAGACGAAACTGACTAAGGTGACTCTCCCCGATAGCGTGACGTTGGTGAACCACAATGCGTTCAACGGTGTGGAAACGCTGAAGAGCGTGTCCTTCGGTAACAACGACGGCATCCGTCTGATGAGCAATGCCTTCTACCATACGGGTCTGGAGTCGCTCCATATTCCCGCGAACGTGACCTACATCGGCGAGTACTGTTTCATTGCTCTGTGCAATCTAAAGGAGTTCAGCGTTGACGAAAATAACCCCAACTACATTGCAGTAGACGGCCTGCTCCTCACCAAGAGCGGACGAAAGCTGATCGCCGTTCCCGCAGGACGGACGGGGAGTCTCACCGTTCCGCTGTCCGTGGAGGAGATTGGCTTCGGCGCGTTCGAAGAGAGCAAGTTGTCCGAGATCCTCTTCCACGAGGACGCAAACATTTTGACCTTCGGCTATCGTGCGTTCTTCAAGGCAGAGAACATTACAACGATCTCCATTCCCAAGAGCGTGGTTTCCATCGACTATTACGCATTTGCATACTGCAAGAACCTAAAGAGCGTGACCTTCGCAGAGGGCAATCAGCTCAAGGGCATCTATGAAGGCGCGTTCCTTGGTGATATTAACTTGGAGAGCATTGTTATCCCCGATTCCATCGTAGAGATCTCCGATTTCGCCTTCTACGGCTGTTCGAAGATTGACAAGTTGCCGATCTCCGATAATAATGCCATCAAAGGCATCTACGATTACGCATTTGCTTACACCGGTCTCAAGGGCGAATTCACCACGCCCGAAACGCTGTGGGATATCGGCAATTACGCCTTCCTTGGCACGAAGCTCACTAAGGTGACGATTCCCGATACCAATAAGAAGATTCTGGTCATCGGCATCGGTGCGTTCGAGGATTGTAATAAGCTTACCGAAATTACGCTTCCCTTCATCGGCGCATCCTATGAGGATGACGAGATCAGCTGGTTCGGTTACATCTTTGGTGCCGGTGCGTACAGCGCGAACGAGACCTATGTGCCGACAAGTCTGAAGACTGTTACCATCACCGATGGTATTACCACCATCTACACCGGCGGCTTTGCGTATTGTACCGGATTGGAGACCATCAACGTGCCACACAGCGTGAGCGTGCTGTGGAATGATGCGTTCGCGGGCACAACAGCACGGTATGAGCTGACGAATGAGATTTCAACTAATTCGAATACGTTTAGTTCTTCTCATAAAAGCAAGGGGCTTAGCGGGCATTTATCTTTGTCCAATAGCGTGACTTCAATTGGCGGTTCTGCGTTCTCCGGTTGTAGCGGTCTGACGAGCGTGGTAATCCCCGACAGCGTGACCTCGATTGGCGATTGGGCGTTCTATGGTTGCAGCAGTCTAACGAGCATCACGATCCCGGACGGCGTGACCTCGATTGGTCAGTATGCGTTCCAATACTGCCGCAGTCTGACGAGCATCACGATCCCGGACAGCGTGACCTCGATTGGCAGCGGTGCGTTCCAGAATTGCAGCAGTCTGACGAGCATCACGATCCCGGACGGCGTGACCTCGATTGGCGATTGGGCGATCTCCGGTTGTAGCAGTCTGACGAGCGTAGTGATCCCGGACAGCGTGACCTCGATTGGCTATCAGGCGTTCTACCAATGCAAGAGTCTGACGAGCATCACGATCCCGGACGGCGTGACCTCGATTGGCTATCAGGCGTTCTACCAATGCACGAGTCTGACGAGTATCACGATCCCCGACAGTGTGACTTCGATTTTCGGTTCTGCGTTTGAGGGTTGCAGCAGTCTGACGAGCGTAGAGATAGGCGCTAACGTGACTACGATTGTAAATAGTGCGTTCGCCAGTTGCAGCAATTTGACGAAATTTGTTGTATCGGAAAATAATATTGTGTACTGTGCATTTGATGGGATACTTTACGATAAGCCCGTAACGAAAATTGTTCAGATGCCATCTGGACTACTGGGAGCTGTTAGGATTCCCGATGGTGTGACCACTATTGGGGATTATGCGTTCTACAAATGTAGCAGTCTAACGAGCGTAGTGATTCCGGACAGCGTTACTACAATTGGCTCATATGCATTCTATGATTGTACAGGTTTGATGAGTATCACGATCGGCGATGGTGTGACCACTATTGGGGATTATGCGTTCCAAGGCTGTAGTAGTCTGGCAAGTGTCATGATTCCGGACAGCGTGACCTCGATTAGCAATCGGGCGTTCTACCAATGTAGCAGTCTAACGAGCGTAGTGATTCCGGACAGCGTTACTACAATTGGCCCATTTGCATTCTATAATTGTACAGGTTTGATGAGTATCACGATCGGCGATGGTGTGACCACTATTGGGGATTATGCGTTCCAAGGCTGTAGTAGTCTAGCAAGTGTCATGATTCCGGACAGCGTGACCTCGATTGGCAATCGGGCGTTCTGGGGGTGTAGTAGTTTGATGAGCGTAAAGATAGGTGCCAGCGTGACCTCGATTGGGAATTCGGCGTTCAATAATTGCAGTAGTCTATATCAAATTCAGAATAACAGTTCACTTGCGCTAACAATCGGAAGCACTGGAAATGGATATGTAGCATACTACGCTAAAGTGATCATTGACAAAGACGGCAATAAAACATATAGGGATGCTGATTCCGAATTTGAGTTTGTGGATACGGAGGAAGATTTTCGTTTTATCCGGGAAAACGGAACGTACACCTTAATTGCATACATTGGCTCTAATGAGAATATTACCCTTCCTCAATCGATTGGCGGGAATGCTTATACGATTAGATCTTTTGCGTTTGCAGGTAAAAGTATAATTGTTCCTGCGGGGATGTTCACAATTAGCGAAAATGCTTTTTCTCTTTGTAACAACTTGGAGCGTATTACGGCGTCTGAAAAAAACACAGTATTTTGTTCTTATGATGGAGTGCTTTATGATAAAGTAACAATGAAAATTATAGATGCTCCATACAAGTTAACTGGAGAAATTGTTATTCCAGACAGCGTGACCTCGATTGGCTCTCAGGCGTTCTACAATTGTTACCGCCTAACGAGCATTGAGATTCCCGATAGCGTGACCTCGATTGGCGGTTCTGCGTTCTCTGGTTGTAGCAGTCTGACGAGCGTGGTAATCCCGGACAGCGTGACCTCGATTGGCGGTTCTGCGTTCTCCGGTTGTAGCAGTCTGACGAGCATCACGATCCCCGACGGCGTGACCTCGATTGGCTATCAGGCATTCTATGGTTGCAGCAGTCTGACTAGCGTAGTGATAGGCGACAGCGTGACCTCGATTGGTCAGTATGCGTTCTCTGGTTGTAGCAGTCTGACGAGCATCACGATCCCGGACAGCGTGACCTCGATTGGCGGTTCTGCGTTCTATGGTTGCAGCAGTCTGACGAGCATCACGATCCCGGACAGCGTGACCTCGATTGGCGGTTCTACGTTCCAGAATTGCAGCAGTCTGACAAGCATCACGATTCCGGACAGCGTGACTTCGATTGACGGGTGGGCGTTCTATGGTTGTAGCAGTCTGACGAGCATCACGATCCCCGATGGTGTGACATCGATTGGTCCCCGGATGTTCTACAATTGTACCCGCCTAACGAGCATTGAGATTCCCGATAGCGTGACCTCGATTGGTGATAGTGCGTTCTTCTACTGCCTAGGTTTGGAGAACGTAATGATAGGCGACAGCGTGACCTCGATTGGCTATCAGGCGTTCTACAAATGCACGAGTCTGACGAGTATCACGATCCCCGACAGTGTGACTTCGATTGACGCGTGGGCGTTCTATGGTTGCAGCAGTTTGACGAGCGTAGTGTTTCCCGCCAGTGTGACTTCGATTGGCTCTCAGGCGTTCTACAATTGTTACCGCCT
>CAZFJJ010000006.1:0-21481 GCA_964519075.1 uncultured Lachnospiraceae bacterium | reverse complement strand
GCAGGAAGGCGTGCTCAGGGCCCGAGGAGGGGTAGTCCAGACCGCTGGCCACCGAGTAAACGGGCGCGGGATCGCCGTTCTCGTCCTTTAGCATGATGGAGTTAAAGCCGTGCATGACGCCCTCGGTGCCGTACTGGAGGGATGCGGCGTGATCGCCCAGAGAGGTGCCGCGACCCAGAGGCTCAACGCCGTAGATGTCCACGGGATCGTTCAAAAATCCCGAGAAGAAGCCGGCAGCGTTGGAGCCGCCGCCCACGCAGGCCACGATGGCGTCCGGCAGCTCGCCGGTCATATGGATGAACTGCTCGCGCGCCTCTTCACCCACTACGTGCTGGAAGTCACGAACCATCATGGGGAAGGGGTGAGGTCCCACTACCGAGCCGATGCAGTAGACGGCGTCCTTGTACTCTCTGGCGTAAGCCTCGAAGGCGGCGTCCACCGCTTCCTTCAGGGTGGCCAGACCGTGGGTGACCTCTACCACGTTCGCGCCCAGGATCTTCATGCGCGCTACGTTGGGAGCCTGCTTCTTGATGTCCACCGAGCCCATGTAGATGTCACACTTCAAACCGAAGTAAGCGGCGGCAGTAGCCATAGCCACGCCGTGCTGACCCGCACCGGTCTCGGCGATAACCTTCTTTTTGCCCATATATTTGGCCAGCAATACCTCGCCCATGCAGTGATTTAACTTGTGTGCGCCGGTGTGATTCAGATCCTCCCGCTTGGCGTAGAGCTGGACGTTGCCCAGCTTGTTGGACAGCCGCTCCAGATGGGAGATGGGGGTGGGACGTCCCTGGAACTCGCGGCGGATGCGGCGCAGCTCGTCAATGAATTTGCGGGATTTGCAGATGGTGAAGTAGGCTTCGGTGATCTCATCCATAGCCTGCTGCAGATTTTCGGGGATATAGGAGCCGCCGTACTTGCCGAAATAGCCTTTTTCGTCGGGATAATGCTTAAAATAGGTGTCAAAATCAACGTTATTGAATTTCATGGGAATTTCCTCCGTTATACAGAACATAGAATTGGATTTGAGTGGGAATGGGTGACTTCAAAGCAAGTCTCGCCATCGTTTGGTCAGCAGGATCATCATTGCCTCCGGGGAATGTGGTATTGTCAATAACAAAAACGTCCTTGACAGAAATATACTCTCTGTCAAGGACGAACAAGTTTTGTCCGCGGTGCCACCTTGAATTGCGGTGCGGTGATCCGCTCCGCCGCTTACGGAATACGAACATATTCCCGACCGGGTAACGGCGGTCAGCCGTCGCAGAATACTGGGAGATGCTTGCATCTCTGTTGACTGCGCCCTCAGCGATCCATTTACAATTGGTGTCTTCGTAAGAAGGCTCCAATATTACAGCTTGCGTACCGTCCGCATCTCAGCATCGCGGACTCTCTGTGGGAGCGTGACTGTCTTTACCTTCGCTTCAACGGTTTATATGGTTGATGGGGTTATTATAGCACGCTAAAGCGCCGTTGTCAATAGATATGTGAAAGATTTTTCGCTTTTTTCCTCCGTCTCGCAGGCGAGCGCAGATCCTGTCTCATCGCTCGGGCAGATATTCCTCCTGCGCTTCCCATCGCCTGCGATTCTTGCGAAAGACGATGAGATACGCTACCAACTGACAAAGGAAGGTGGCTAGCCAGGAGATCAGATAGGACAGGTAGAGACACTCGGGCGTGTGATAGTCCGGAATACGGAAAACGGTATAGATCCACAAAACGCGGATGCCGCAGACCCCCAGCACCGAGATGAGCATCGGTACCAGCGAAGCGCCCATTCCGCGGAGTGCTCCGGTGGAAACGTCCATCAGGCCGCAAAGGAAATAGGGAAGGCAGATGTAGGTGAGACGGATCAGACCGTAGCCGATGGCTTCTGCCGAGTCGCTGATATAGATAGACAGCAGGTTCTCTCCGAAAAACACCACGATGGAGCCTAAAGTTAAGCCGACTGCGGCAACGCAGCCCAGACAGATCCACAAGGTACGCCAGACCCGCTTATAATTGCCGGCGCCGGCATTTTGTCCCGTAAAGTTGACGGCGGTCTGATGGAAGGCGTTGAGGCAGACGTAGACGAAGCCTTCGATGTTGCCCGCCGCGCCGTTTCCGGTCATCACGACGTCTCCGAAGGAGTTGACCGAGGATTGGATCATGACGTTGGAAATGGAGAAGAGCGAGCCCTGAACGCCCGCAGGCAGTCCGATGGTGACGATCTTCTTCAACTGGGCTTTGTAAAACCGCATCTTGGACGGGACGAGACGGCAGGAGTCGGTGCGTCGCATCAGCGCGATCACTACCAGTACGGCAGAGACGGCTTGGGATATAGCGGTGGCCAGCGCAACGCCCGCCACGTTCATGTGAAATTGGGTGACGAACAGCAGATTCAGCAGTACGTTGATCACGCCTGCGATGGACAGGAAGATCAGCGGACTTTTGGTGTCGCCCACGGCACGGAGGATGGAAGCGGCAAAGTTATACACCATGGTGAACACGATGCCGCCGAAATAGATCCGCATATAGACGGCGGAGAGCTTCCGCACGTTGTCGGGGGTGCCCATCCAGGTGAGGAAGGTCTCGGAAAAGAGGACTCCCACCACGGTCAGGATCACACCGCTGACCAGTGCGGCGGGGATCGCCGTATGAACGGTGCGGTGAACGGTACGATCGTCCTTACAGCCGTAGGCGTGGGCAACGGTAACGCCTGCGCCTACCGAAAGACCGATAAACAGATTGACGATCAGATTGGTGATGGCACCGGTGGCACTGACGGCAGCTACCGAAACGCTGCCGCAATACTGTCCCACCACCACCAGGTCGGCGGCGTTGAAAAGCAACTGCAATACGCTGGTGAGGATGATCGGAATGGTATAGGTGACGATATTTTGGAACAACGACCCTTTCAGAAAGGCGTTGTTTGATTTCTTCATAGTGACACCTTCTTAGGAATACTTTACCGTCATTATAGCAGGAATCCTGCAAGAATGCAAGTGGGTTTAGAAAGAAAAAACAGCTTGCCCGTTCCGCACCGGGCAGGTGGCATCGAACGGTTTGCGAAACCGAGCCCGCCGTTCCGTTGCCGCCGAAACTGTCACAAGATCGGTGAAATTAATTTACAATTTAGTCTTGCTATCTTTCGCAAGTTGTAGTATAATGTAGAATAAATTGTAGAATGACGTCGCAAAGACCTTGCGCGGCATTGGATAAAGGTGTGATTTCATGAAAGACATATTACAACGCATTACGGCGTTATTGCTGTCTGCAGCGATGCTGCTTCCCCTGCTGGTGGGGTGCGGATCCGATCAGTCCGCTGAGAATGCAACCTCGTCTACTACCGCTACCGCTCAGCCTGCCGACCCTGCCGATCCCGTCACGGACGAGAGCGTTCCCGCGGCGGGAGAGCTCGTGGTGACCGAACTGATGACCTCCAACACCGCCACGATGGCAGATGCTTTCGGAGAGTATACCGACTGGTTCGAGCTGTATAACGCCACCGACCGAACGCTGTCGTTGAAGGGCTGCTTCCTCTCTGACAGCGAGACCAAACCCTACCAGTACGAGTGTCCCGATATTACCGTCGGCGCGGGGGAATACGTTCTTTTCTTCGCTTCCGACCGCAATACGGTGGTCAACGGTATCCAGTATCATACCAATTTCAAGCTCAGTGCCGGCGAGAGCGTCTGCCTGACCTATATGGGTGAGTCGATCTCTTCTTTGACCTCCCCCAAAGATCTTGCCGATGACGTTTCCTACGGACTGATGTCCGACGGAGAGAGCAATCTGTCGGTCTATTTTGCCACGCCTACTCCCGGCAGTGCCAATGGAGGCAGCTATGCAGAGGTGCAGGCGGAGCTGAATCTGTCCGCGCTGGGCGTGCGCATCAACGAATTTATGATGAAGAACGAGGCGATCCTCTACGACGAGGACGGCGACTGCCCCGACTGGGTGGAGCTGTACAACGCCTCCGACGAGGCGATCTCCCTGAAGGGCTTTGGGCTGTCCGACAGCTTTGACGATCCGCTGAAATGGATCTTTCCCGATATTACGCTCCAGCCGGGCGAATACCTGCTGGTGCTGCTGTCGGGCAAGGATAAGTATTACACCGCCAGCTCGCTTTTCCTCCACGCTGACTTCAAGCTCAGCGGAGACGACGACGGTCTGCTCCTGTCTAACGACAAGGGGATCACTGTGGATCGTATTGCTACCGTTGCCCTTCCCGAATCGGCATCCTACGGCAGAGATCCCGCGGAGAGCGGCAGCTGGAAGTTCTTCACCCGTCCCACCCCCGGTAAGCAGAACTCTGAAAACGGTCTGGATACGCTGGAGGCGTTCACGGTTGCCGCTTTGCAGAAGGTATATGTCAACGAGGTCTGTGCGGTCAGCTCCTCTTCCCAGAGCAACGTGCCCGACGAGGACTGGATCGAGCTGTATAACAACACCGACGAAGCGGTGAATCTGGCGGGCTGGTCGTTGAGCAAATCCATCGGAGATCTGCGCTACTGGGTCTTTCCCGACGTGACCATCGCCGCTCACGGCTATCTGGTGGTGAGTGCCGGCGGAACCGCTTCTACCAACGTAAAGAGTCTGGATACCGGCTTTAAGGTCAGCTATACCGGCAGCACCGTTTATCTGGTGGACGCCGAAGGAATGGTCACCGATGCCTTCGAGACCGGTCTGCAGCGAGCAGGAGTCAGCTCGGGCAGAACGGTGGAGAACGGCGTGCTGACCCGCGTGTTTTATTCCACCCCCTCTAAGGGAAAAGAAAACGTAGCGGAGGGAAGCGCCGCATCCTACGCGCAACCCGCCGTGATCGAGTCCTCGGCGGGTGTTCTCATCGCCGACAGCCACACGGTCACGATGTCCACGATTGAGAAGCGCGGCGTCATCCGCTATACGCTGGACGGTACAAAGCCCGACGAGACCAGCCCGATCTACGAGTCTCCGCTGGAGCTGACCGAATCGGCGGTGATCCGCGCAGTGGTTTTTGTGGACGGCAAGATCTGTTCGGAATGCACCACCCAGACCTTTCTGATCACGGACGAGCACGATCTCAACGTGGTCTGTCTGACCTGCGATCCCGACGATCTCTTTAGTTACGAGCGGGGCATCTGGGCAGACGGTCCGGGCTGGACCGAGCCTCACCCCCACAAGGGTGCCAACTACTGGAAAAACTGGGAGAGGGAGGTCTTCTTCGAGTATTACGAAACGGACGGAACGCTTGGCGTCAGCTTTTCAGCGGGCATCAAGAATCACGGTCAGTATTCCCGCGTGATGAATCAGAAATCGGTCTCCATCAATCTGAAGGAGGTCTTTGGATCGGGCACCACCTACTATCCCTTTTTCGGTGAGGACGGCGTGTCGGTATTCGATAATCTTCTGCTCCGCACCGGCGGTCAGGACGCTGTTTACACCAATATCATGGACGCCTACTGCGCCCGCGTGGTTACGGGGCAGATGGATCTGGATCTGATGAACGATCATCCCGTCGCCGTATACGTGAACGGTGAATATTGGGGGATGTATTATATCCGTGACAAGATCAACGAGTCTTACGTCTACTACCGTCAGGGAATCGAAGAGGATAATCTGGACATGATCAAGGGCAACAAAACCGTCCAGACGGGCAGCTATGACGCGCACAACGCGCTGCTGACCTACATCCGCACCCACGATCTGTCGAAGCAGGAATATTTCGACTACGTGGCAACGCAGATCGACATTGAGGAGTGGACCAATTACTGGATCGTGGAGACCTTTTTCGCGAATACCGATACGGGCAACATCCGCTTTTATTGCACGCGAGACGGAACGGGCAAGTGGAGGTGGATCCTCTTTGACATGGACTGGGCGTGTTTTCGCTCCACCTATCATTGGAACATGATCGAGGAGTTCATCGCCCCCTCGGGGCACGGCAACGGCAATAGCTTCAGCACCACCATTGCGGTGGGACTCTTCAAGAACGCGGAGTACAAGAAGTATTTTATCGAGACCTACGCCGAGTATATGCATACGGTCTTCGCGCCCGAGCGTCTGCTGGCGATCCTGGACGACATGGTCGCCGAGGTGGACAGCGAGATGGTGCGGCATTGCAGCCGCTGGACATCGCTCTCCTACGCCGCATGGCAACGGAACATCGAACGGTTGCGGACGATTCTCGTCAAGCGATGGGAATATTCCAAGGGGGATCTGCAGGAGACCTTCAACCTCTCTGATGAATATATGGCAGAGCTGTTCCCCGAAGAGACCGGGCAATAAGCGAATCCATCAAAAAAACGCACATTTCGTGCGTTTTTTTGATGGATGTCAGTTGCGCTCCAGTTGTCTCAGGATCGCCTTCACGTTATCCTCGTCGTATTCCACCTCGGCAGAGTAGGCGCGGGCGGTGTCGATGAGGGTGGAAAGCTCGCTCGGGCATCGCGCAGCAGCAATCTGACGGATGACGTGGGCGGATAAGAGCGCGAAGGCTACCCGTTCCGGATAACGGCCGTCTACGGTTGCAGCCGCTAAATGACGGTAGAGAAAATAGGCGATCAGCTGCTCGATCGCCATCGCCCAAGCGGCATCCGTTTCGTGCGACTCGGAGGGGGAGGCGCATACCCATGCGTCCAGCGCGCCGTCCCACGCGGGATCCAGCCGCTCCAGCTTGCGGTAGATCTGCTGCCAATGACCGTCCCTTTCGTAAATCGCCGCATAGGAGAGCGAATGCCGCTCCAATAGACGCACGATCCGCCGGGACAGCGGCAGGGAGCGGTCGCCGAGGAGGTCAAAATCCTCCGCCCGTCCGGCGAAGAAGTCGGCTTCGAAGGGGTCAGCCACGCCGTCGTCGGACTCCTCGTTTTCGATGCAGATCAGACGAAACGGCTCGGGATCGGTAAGGATCAGCCGTGCCGCCTCCTCGCAGCAAAGCCCCAGCCCCACCTCGGTGCGATCCGAGAAGACGTTGTAAAAGCGCGGATGCTCGCGGCAGACGTTGCAGAGGATGCCGTCGCCGTGGGAGAGGATCAGCTTGCAAAGCCCCGCTCTCGTCAGATGGGGGCAGCGTCCGTCCGGAGCGAGGCGGAAGGAGGTACGACTCTTTTCGGTGACGGTGGGGGACAGGATCGCCTTTCGCTCTTTGGGAGGAAGGGCTTTGTAGCGGGCAAGGGTAGCGGGATCGATGCAGATCTCCCAGCCGATGCAGCAGCTGTGGCGGCAGTCGCCCGCAATGCAGCGAAAGGCGGGATAATAGGCGGGGGCAAACAGAGTCATGGTGAACCTCCTTAGTGTGTTGCACCTATTGTACACCCGTGCGGCAGATTTGTCAAGTCTGCGAAAGCGGGATCGGAATACAGCTCCGCGCTCCCTGCTTTTTCTCCGACGGCTATTGACAAAAATCGACCGCTGTGATATAATCACAATGAGAAAATGGGTTGTGATGCCTGTCTGCCTCATATATTGTTACAGAACGGATCGAAGAAAGGGAAACGAATGAATAATTACGTTATTTTAGCTGATTTTACCTGCGACCTGTCTGCAGAGATCAGAGACGCGATCGGAATGGAGGACTACGTAAGAGGTCATATCCATTTTGACGACGGCAGAGACTTTTCCGCCGGGCTGGATTGGGACTCCATCTCCCGGGAGGAGTTTTACAAGATTCTTTCGGGGAAAAAACAGCGGGTGACTACCGCTCCCTCCAACGTGGAGGAATACTATCGGGCTTTCGAGGGCTACGTCAAGCAGGGCGTCGGGGTGCTGAGCCTGTCCCTGTCCTCGGGCATCAGCTCCACCTATCGCTTCTCCTGCATCGCTGCAGAGCAGATCCGCGAAAGCTACCCTGAAGCTGTGATTTACTGCTGCGACAGCCGCAGAATGTCGGGCGGCTTCGGACTGCTGACTATCTGCGCCCACCGTCTCCGGGCGGCAGGCAAGTCCATGGATGAAGTAGCCGCATGGCTGGAGGAAAACAAGAACCGCGTGCATCAAATGGGACCCATCGACGATCTCTTCTTCATCGCCCGCCGCGGCAGAATTACCATGGGCAAGGCGATCATGGGCAGTATGGTGGGCATCAAGCCCATGGGCGACTGCAACAACGAGGGTTACACCACGGTGCTGACCAATACCAAGGGCATGAACCGTGCGCTGGAGGTGACCGTGCAGTATCTGCAGGAAACTGCGGTGATTGAGAAGGGAATGCCCATTCTCGTCTGTCACTCCAACCGTCCTGCCTACGCAGAGCAGCTGCGGGCGGCGGTACGGGCGGTCTATCCCTCCACCGAGATCTGCATGAGTGAGGTCTTCTGCGGCAGCGGCGCCAACATCGGCCCCGGTATGGTGGGCGTGTTCTATCTGGGCGAGCCTATCTCCCCCGAGCTGGAAACCGAAAAGGCGATCATGAATGGCATTTTGGGTAAATGAACCATTGAAAACCAATAAGGAAACGGAAAAACATCATGTTGAAAAAGCTTGACAAACGCTGGAAAATCGTCCTGTACGGCTGTGCGGGACTGGGACTGAATATGCTGAACCTGATCGTAGGCACCTACCTGTGCAGCGCGCTGCTGGTGGGCGGCTTTGAAGATCATCTGTCCGAATGGACCTATGCCAGCCGTGACTTAGTAGTGGCGGCGCTGTGGGGTACGCTGATCCTTGTCATGAAGATCGTGGACGGCATCATCGACATTCCGCTGGCCTCCTTCACCGACAATCTGAAGACCAAATGGGGCAGACGCAGACCCGCCATTCTGATGGGCTATCTCCCTCTGCTGATCTCCTACGTTCTCTTCCTCGTTCCGCTGAACAATGGAGCGAGCACACTCAATACCGTCTGGTTTGCGGCAATGCTGGGCGTCTTCTATTGCTCCTACACCCTGACTATGGTTACCTACTACGCCACCTTCGCCGAGATCGTGGACAACGATAAAGACCGTGTTTTCCTGTCGAATATCAAGTCCATCTGTGACGTGGTCTACTTCATTCTGGGCTTTGCGCTGGTGCCCGCCTTCGTCAGTATGGGCATGAACGTCCGCATCATCGCGCTGATCTTCCTGCCTCTGGCGGCAACGATGCTGATCCCGCTCTTTATGATCAAGGAGCCCTCCACCAAGGACGGCGTTCCCCGAGGCGAGGGCATGGGTCGTCCTGCAGGCTTTGTAGAGTCCTTCGTATTTGCTTTCAAGAACAAGAGCTTCATCTACTGGCTCTTCATTCTGGCGGTGATGAACTTCGGCCTCCAGCTCTTCCTGTCGGGCATCAACGAATTCTTCTCCTCCACCGGCATCAATATGACCTTCGTCATGGCATCCTCCTTCGTGCCGGTGCCCTTTACCCTGATTCTGTACAACTATATCATCCGCAAGAAGGGCTTCCGATTTGCCTTCCAGTACATCCTGCTGGTCTACTCCATCGGTATGACCCTGATGTTCTTCGCCCGTTCGCTGCCCGAGGCGGCTCTGCTTCCTGCGGCAATCGGCTGTGCCATTATCGTATCCTTTGCCATCGGTGCCTTCTTCTCGGTGATCTACACCATTCCCTCCCATCTGGCGGCGGAGGAAAACGCTAAAGGCAACGTCTGCGCCTCCTCCATGTACTTTGCCGTGCAGGGACTGTTCGAGGGCGTTGCTGCCGGTCTTGCGTCGGGCGTGGTACTGGTAGCGCTGAAGCAAAACGGTCTGATCGGTTACATGACTGTGATCGTAGCGGCAGCCTGCATGACCGCCTTCGTGATGGCATTCTTCCTGCCACGCTCCATTGCAATGCTGGGCAAAGAAAAGAAAAATTGATGAATAAGATCGCAAAACGAATCAAAATCAACTCTGCCGCGCTGGAAAAGAGCGAGCGTCGCTTCGAGGACGTCTATCGGCTCGTCTTTTCCGAGCCCGACCTGCCCATGACCGAGGCGGCGTCTATGACCCGCAAAGAGATCCGTACCTACGGGCAGATCGCCGACGAGATAGAGACCGTCGCTCGCGGCATCGCCGCCCGCATCGGGGGGGGCGATCGCTATATCGGTCTTCACGGCGAAAACAGCCCCCGCTGGATGGTGCTCTTCTGGGCGATCCTGAGAAGCGGTAACAAGCCCTATCTGGTGAATCTGCGCCAGCCAGCCTCCTTCACTCGCGGCATCCTGCACACGCTGGACGCTCATGCGGTGATCTACTGTGACGGCGTGCAGGATTTGGGCGTATCCTCGGTGGCCTACGCCGAGCTTTTGGAGGCAGGGAAGAGCGCACCGCAGGTCACGGCTCCCTTTGCCAATGAATTTGCGCTGTCTACCAGCGGTACCACGCTGAAGGAAAAGATTTGTATCTACAGTGGCAGAGAGCTGTCCGAGCAGCTGCTGAACGTGGCGGCTATCCAGCGGGAGAATTCCCGCATCGTCCGCGCGCCTAAAAATCAGATCAAGCATCTGATGTTCCTGCCCCTCTATCATATTTTCGGTCTGGAAGCGGTATTTCTGTGGTTCTCCTTCGTGGGTGCCTCCTTCGTCTTCCTGCCCGATCTCACCCCTGAGTCCATCCTGCGGACGGTTCGCAATCATCGGGTGACCCATCTGTTTGCCGTGCCGCTGCTCTGGCACTCGGTGGAGAAAAATCTGCTCCACACCCTGTCTACCCTGGACGAAAAGACGCAGCAGAAGTTTTGGAAGGGCGTATCGCTCTCTCTGCGGCTGCAGAAGCGCTCGCCGCGGCTGGGACGCATTGTCGCCAAACGGCTGTTTGGCGACGTGCGCCGTAAGCTGTTCGGCGACAGCCTGTGTTTTGCCATCTCGGGTGGCAGCTACATCAAGGGCTCGACGCTGGAGCTGCTCAACGCGCTGGGCTACCATCTCTGTAACGGCTATGGCATGAGCGAGGTGGGCATCACCTCGGTGGATCTGTCCAAGAACGTGAAGGTGCGTGCCCGCGGCACGATCGGCAGACCCTTCGGCTCGGTGGAATACCGCATCGACGAACAAGGTCAGCTGCTGATTTGCGGCGGCTCGTTGGCCCGCACCATTCTGGTGGAGGGCGTTGAAGCGCCCCGCGAGGAATGGTTTGCCACCGGCGACGTCATGCACTTGGGCGGGGACGGCAGATATTCCATCGACGGCAGAATCTCCGACATCGTCTTCGGCGACGACGGCGAGAATCTGAACCCCGACCTTGCCGAGCGGGAGTTCGCCCTCCCTCACGCGCTGGGGCTGTCTGTGCAGGGCAACGAGGACTGCACCCGTCTGATCCTGATCGTCCGCATTCCCCGCGATCTGCTGGCTGAGCAGAAGCAGCAGCTTGCCGAGGCCATTGAGTCCTGCAATGCAGCTCTGCCCGCCGCATATAAGATCCGCGAGGTGCGTTATACCTACGATCCCCTCTTGTCCGAGCAGGCCATCAAGGTCAGCCGCAGCTGGCTGACCCAAGCCATCGCCGACGGCAGGGTGCGGTTCGTGGATCTATACGAGTCGGGAAAAAACTCTCCCCAGGTGGGGGAGGACTCCGAAATCAAGGCGATCCTGCGGGAGCTGTTTGCCACCATCCTGCATCTGGAGCCCGATGCCATTGCCGACGACGCACATTTTATGAACGAGCTGGGCGGCACCAGCCTGGACTATTTCACCCTCGTCAGCGAGCTGAACGAGCGATTTGACATCCGTCTTTCCTTTGAGAGCGACGAGCTCCACTATACGCTGGCAGATCTGGAACGGACGGTAAAGGAAATGATTGACCGATGATCTTAAAGGAACTCATTCGCTGGACGGCACTTCTCACTGCGTGGCCGTATCAGCTGCTCCTGTTTAAACGAAAAACCTATTACGAGGACAAAAAAGAGCAGGGACGTATGGTTCGGGGCGGCGCGCTGGTGATCTCCAATCACTACCACGTCTACGACTATATGATGAACCTATTCCTCTTCCCCTTCCGCAAGCTGTACGTTGTCATGGCGGAGATGATCTTCAAAAAAGGGAAATTCTTCCATTGGCTTATGGACTGCTTCGGTGGGATCTGCTCCCGTCGGGACGTGATGGGCATGAAGTTCATCGACGACAGCGTGAAGGTGCTGGAGAAGGGCAAATTAGTGCAGATCTTCCCCGAGGCGCACATCACCAAGGACGGCAATATGCTGGACTTCAAGCCCAGCTATCTGCTGATCGCTCTGCGGGCAGACGTGCCCATCCTGCCGGTGATCGTGGACGGTAATTACGGCTTTTTGAAGCGCGCCCACGTGATCATCGGTAAGAAAATCTATCTGTCGGACTACTGCACCACCGCCAATCCCTCCCGCGAGGAGCTGATGCGGCTTAACGAAATGGTGCGGAACAAGGCGCTGGAGCTGAAGGCCGAGCTGGACGCCCGCGTTGCCCGCGACAGCCGACGCGGAAGAAAAAAATCCAAGAACGAAAGGGAGGACTGACGGCGATGTTCGATCCGATTCCTGATATCAGCCGGTTTTTGCCCAGCGCAGATCAGCTGATGGAGCTGACCAAATGGGTGCTGATCCTGTCGGTCGCATCCGCCCCCATCGCCTTCCTGATCGTGGGGCATATCCTGTTCACCATCCACATGAAACGAACCAGCAAGGAGAAATGGAGCCGCGAATGCTCGGTGGACGAGCCGATCCAGCTGGCGATGTACGCCGAGGGGCTGGATTGGAGCCGTCGGTGCGAGAGCGTAAAGCGGCCGCTGCATCTGATCAACGACGGCCTGAACCTGTATGCGGAATACTACGATTTCGGATTCGACCGTGCCGTCATCGTGGTACCCGGCAGAACAGAGGGGCTGCGCTACGGCTACTATTTCGCCCGCCCGTATGAAAAGAGCGGCTATAACGTGCTGGTGATCGACCAGCGCGCTCACGGTGAGAGCGACGGTGATTACAACACCATCGGCTTTGAAGAGCATCGGGACGTGATCGCCTGGGCGGCACTGCTTCACGATCGCTTCGGCGTGCGCTCACTACTGCTCCACGGCATCTGCATCGGTGCATCCTGCGCGCTGTTTGCCATCACCGCGGACAGCTGTCCCGATTACATCGACGGGATCGTGGCAGAAGGGATGTATCCCACCTTCTACGACAGCTTCAAAAACCACGTGATCGAGCGGAAAAAGCCCACCTTCCCCACCATGCAGTTCGTGAATCTGTGGATGCGGATCTACACGGGTCATTCCATGAAGTACGGCCCCATCCACGTGATCGGAAAGCTGAACAAGCCGCTTCTGATGCTCCACAGTAAGGAGGACGCCTACTCGCTGCCTGCCAAGGCGATGGAGCTGTACGAGGGCTGTCCAAGCATCGAGAAGGAGCTGGTCTGGTTTGAGCACGGCGCCCATTCCCAGCTGCGCTACACCGACGCTGCCCGCTACGACGGCGCCATCGAGGCCTTTATCATCCGCTGCTTCCCTCACCGAGTCCCCGCAATCGCCGCGGCAACCGAATAACCCCCAAAAATCCCGATCGCAGGTCGGGATTTTTTGAATTTGTAAGCGATTCAAGGGGCACCATCCATCCTCGGGCGCGTTTTTATCAAAAAATCGCCGCATATCGTTGACAAAGCAACAAATATGCTGTATAATGTAACCGGCAACATTTCCATGAACAGTTATTGGAGGAATTATGAAACTACTGCAAAAAATCGTTAATATCGCGCTTGCGATCGTTTTGTGTCTCTTGTTCGTGATCTCGGTGGCCGACACCGAGGAGAGCGTTCGGGAGACCAACTTCAACCAGGATAATATCCAAACTCATCTGGATCATTTTACCGAGAACGGGTCCCGTTCCATCGCCCATCCTGAGGCCAACGCCGCTATGCTGGACTATATCGCCGCCACACTGGAGAGCTACGGTCTGGTGAACGAGGATACCACCTCCGCCCCCGCGTACCTGCGGCAGGATCTGGTGGCAAAGGATACCGAATATCAGAATTGGTATCTGCAGAATATCATCGTCCATATCCCCGCCAACGCTAACGCTACCGGCGACGCCGTCATGTTCATGGGTCACGTAGATTCCGTCCCCATGGGTCCCGGTGCCTCCGACGACGGCGTTGCCTGTGCGGTGATGCTGGAGGCGATCCGTTACTACACCGACAAGATCGAGGAGGGCTATACCCTGGAAAACGATCTGGTCTTCTGCTTCGTCAACGGCGAGGAGTACGGTATGTACGGATCCGCCGCATTCATGGACGAGTTCAAGGGCTTCAACAATATCGTGGATCGCATCAAGTTTGGCACCAATCTGGAGTCCCGCGGCACGTCGGGCACCGTCATCATGTTCGAGACCGGCAAGAACAACTACAACACCGTAAAGCTCTTTGCAGAGGTGAATGAGAGCATCTTCACCTGCTCTATCGCCACCATGGTCTACGACATGATGCCCAACTACACCGACTTCACCAACTTCAAGGAAGTCTATCAGGGCGTGAACATGGCCAACATCACCGGCGGCGAGAACTACCACACCCAGAACGACAGCTTCGAGAACGTAGGCAAGGTCTACGTCTCTCAGCAAGCTGAGATCGTGGACGGGCTGATCGAGCGCCTGTCCTCCTACGACCTCGACCGCCTATACGATGCGGACGAGTCGGCGATCTTCTTCTCCTATCTCAACGTCACCACCGTGGTCTACGATCACACGGTTTCCACCGCACTGGCGATATTGGGCATCCTCCTGCTGGCTGCGAACATCGTGCTGTCTGCCGTCTATCATAAGAAGAATCTGAAGAAGACTGCTCTCGGCTTCGCGACTATCGTGGCAGGTCTCGTTCTCTCTGCTGCCGCAGCGTTTGTTTGCTACTATCTCTTCCAGTATATCGCCGTGCTCTTTGGCACCATTGACGTCCATATGGTAGGTACTATCACCTACTCCAATATTCCCATCGTGGTGGGCGTCGGTCTGCTGACCCTTGCCGTTACCGCCCTTACCGTCCACGCCGCCTGCAAGTGGCTGAAGATCGAGGGTCGCGACGTTACCCGCGCATTCGCGTATCTGCACGTGTTCCTGGGCGTCGTCCTTTCCTTCGTGCTCCCCGACGCGGGCTATTTGTTCATGCTCAGCGGACTCTTGCTGATGGCAAACGAGCTGGCAATCACCCTGCTGAAGAAGACCGACTTCGCTAAATTCCATCTGGAGCTGCTGGTGACCGCCCTCTATTTCCCCATCATCGTGCCCATCATCTTCCTGGCTACCTCTGCGCTGGGTCTGACCATGGCCTACGTCTACGGTCTGGTCTTTGCGCTGGCGATCTTCGACGTTGCCGTCTGCGTGGCTCCTTTGTGCAAGTATCTGTCGGTGCGCTCGCTGATCCGCGCGATCCGCAAGAAGGACGCGGCAGTTCCCGCTGCCGAGGGTGCCTGCCATATCCTTGGCACCGCGCTGATCATCTTCCTCTGCGTCTGCCTCGCAAAGCCCAACGCATCGGTCAATCTGCAGGGCAAGCAGAACATAGCCAAGCTCCCCTACGACGACGCGCTGGTCTACGTAGTGGATGAGAAGGCGGGCGACGAGTACCGCATCTACGACCTGAACGCCTACTCCGCACTGGCAGTCTACGCCCCCGAAATGGAGTATGCGGGCGACTATTACGTTGGCGAGGGCGAGAAGCCGAGCGTGGAGCACTCCATCCGTTCCACTGTCGAGGGCAACCTGCTGACCGTCAAGAAGACCGACGCGGCCTCCACCGTCTATTTGATCTTCGGAGAGGGAAGCGCTGACTCCATCACCGTGGACGACGGCATCACGCAGAACACCTACGAGATCGAGAAGGACTTCGTTTTCACCATCCATTCGGACTGTACCGTCACCGTAAACGGTGGCAGCGCCACCTTCGAATACCGCGAGGTGATCCGCGATTACGAGCCTCTGATCCCCGAATCTTACGCAGACGACAGCGAGCAGCTCCACTTCAACCTGTGGTTGACCCGCGACGTAACGGTCAGCTAATCAAAAACTCTACAAAAAATCCCGACCGCAAGATGGTCGGGATTTTTTGTAGATGTTAATTTATTCAATGGATTCAGCGAAGGACGGCGTGCCGTCGAAGGCGGTGAAGGCGTACCACGCACTGCCCTGCGTTACGGTTTCCCAATCCTCACTGCTGCCCTCGTAGGTCACGCCCGACAGCGTCGTGCAGCCGTAGAAGGCGAAGTCGCCGATGGAGGTTACGGTCAGAGGCAGATAGAAGGATTCCAGCGTGCGTCCTGCGAAGGCGTAGGCTCCGATGGAGGAGACCTGCAGCAGCGTTCCGTCCTCGGTCTTGCCTACCGCATGGTTGGTGCCCAGCAGCAGAGTGCCGGTGGTCTGCTCGATGAGACAGCCCTGACTTACCGCGAAGGTGGGGTGTCCCTCCGCTACGATGATCTCGCCCAGCGCGCTACAGCCGTCAAAGGCGGCGGGATTCAGTGCCTCAGCTGAGGTGATGCCGCTGCCGACGGTCAGAGACTCCAGCGCGGTGCAATCCTCGAAGGCAGATTCGCCGATCTCGGTGACTGCGTCGGGGATCGTCAGCTTTGTAACGCCGCTGCCCGCGAAGGCGCCGTTGCCGATACGGATCACGCTGCCGTCGGTGGGGATCACGCTGTTCTTACAGCCCAGCAGAAGGGTGCGGGTGCCCGATACGATCAGACAGTTGTCGATGGCGTTGTAGTGGGTATTGCCCGCGGCGGCGGTGATGCTCTCTAAGCCGCTACAGCCCATAAAGGCCGTGCCGGCAATGGTGTCCACCGTTACGGGAATGTGGATGGAGGTGAGATTGGTGAAGCCTGCGAAGGCGTAATCGCAGATCTCGGTGACACTGCCGTCCGCGGGGATCTGGGAGGTGGAGCAGCCCTGCAGGAGCCGCTTGGTAGAACGTTCGATGAGACAGTTGCCCTTGGAAACGAAATACTGGCTGGATGCGTCTACGGTGATCTCGGTCAGATTGGAACAGCCGTAGAACGCCTTTTCTTCGATTGCAGTTACCGAGGAGGGGATATGGACGGAGCTGAGATCGGTGCGTCCTTCGAAGGCTGACTCGCCAATGGCGGTGACGGTGCCGTCGGCGGGAATCGTGCTGCCAACGGCGGCGGCGATCAGAGTGCCGGAGATCTTTTCCACGAGACATCCGCCGTTTACCGTGTAGGCGGAGTTGCCATCTGCTATCGAAATGCTGACCAGAGCGGTACATCCCGCAAAGGCGTTGCCGTCAATGGATGCGGCGTAGCGGGGAAGGGTGATAGCGGTCAGCGAGCTGCAGGAGCGGAAGGCGTTTTTGCCGATGATGTTCAGGCTGTCGGGCAGGGTCAGATCGGACAGGGAGCTGCAGCCCTCGAAGGAAGAGTCGCCTACCGTGGTAACGCCCCAGGGCAGAGAGATAGAGGTCAGCGAAGAAAGTCCCGCAAAGGAGCGGTCGCCGATGGCAGTGACCGTCTTAGGCAGCTCGATCTTGCGGACGGCGTAGCTCATCCACGGGATGCTGCCTGCCCGCAGCTCTTCCTCGGACCAATTGGGGAGTGCGCCGCTACCGAAGAAATAGAGGGTGCCGTCGGGATAGAAAGCCCACTGCATTCCGTTGGTTAAGGTGCCGCTGTCCCTGGAGACCAGTTCGCACCCCTCACGGGTACAGCCCTCGAGAGTCAGGTCGTGACCCAATGCGTCGCTGCCCTGCCAGACGTAGCGGAGATCGGGATCGGTTTCCTCTCCGCTGGATCTGCCGCACACCGAGCAGGCGTAGAAATAAAGTCTGCCAGCCATGCAGCTTTCCTCGGCTGCAAGGTAAATGTTATTCATATCTTTGACGGAATAGTCGTGCTGATGGTCTGCGCTGTTGCTGCAGCCGACGGCAGTCAGCGACAGAAGGGCTGCCAGCACCAAAGATAGCGTTTTTTTCATAGAATCATTCCTTCTTACGCCCGAACCCAAGAGCGGTCGGGAGAGGTCTTTTTGCACGGCGAAGCTGTAAAGCGATGCTTCGGCGATACATTTTCATTTTAGGATACCATATTTTACGGATAAATGCAAGTCTTTTTCGGAAATTTACAAGTCAATGAAAGAATATTCATAATCTGGCAAAAATCAATTGGTACAGCACAAACGGATACGCCCATGGGAGCGAATGCCGCCCTTCACGGTTATACTCCCGCAAAACGGGGCGATTCTTACCGTATACAAAAAATTTACAAAATCAAAGACAAATATTTATACGCGGTTTATATTTGCTCAGTACAATATTTCCATTCTATTATCCATTTATCCTAATTTAGAGAGGAAAACCGTTAAAAATGCTGCAACTGAAACACATTGTAAAAACCTATGAGACCGGCGGCGCGTCGGTCAAAGCACTTAACGACATTTCCATTGAATTTCGAAACAGCGAATTCGTCTCCATCCTCGGCCATTCGGGCTGCGGTAAGACTACGCTGCTGAATCTGATCGGCGGTCTGGATCACTATACAGACGGTGATCTGGTCATCCGCGGCAAGTCCACCAAGGAATTCAAGGATGCCGATTGGGACGCCTACCGCAACCATTCCGTCGGCTTCGTCTTTCAGTCCTATAATCTGATCCCCCACCAGTCGGTGCTCTCCAACGTGGAGCTGGCGCTGACCCTGTCGGGCGTATCCAAGTCCGAGCGCCGTCAGCGTGCGATCGACGCGCTGACCAAGGTGGGGCTTGCCGACCAGATCCACAAGCGCCCCAATCAGATGTCGGGCGGTCAGATGCAGAGAGTTGCCATCGCCCGTGCACTGGTCAACGACCCCGATATTCTGCTGGCTGACGAGCCTACCGGCGCGCTGGATTCCGCTACCTCCGTACAGATCATGGAGATCCTCAAGGAGATCTCCAAGGATAAGCTGATCGTTATGGTCACCCACAATCCCGAGCTGGCGGAGCTGTACTCTACCCGTATTGTCAAGCTGCAGGACGGCATTATCGTCAGCGACTCCATGCCCTATCTGTCCGAGCCGGAGACTCCCGCGGCCACCGAGGTCGTGCCCGCCGACTGCAAAAAGGCGAAAAAGGTCAAAAAGTCCAAGGAAAAGCGGCTTCGCAACAAGTCTATGTCCTATTTGACCGCCATCTCGCTGTCGCTGAACAATCTGATGACCAAGAAGGGACGTACCATCCTGACCTCCTTTGCAGGCTCCATCGGTATTATTGGCATTGCTCTGATCCTGTCGCTGTCTAACGGTATCAACCTGTATATCAGTCAAGTGCAGGAGGACGCTCTGTCCACCTATCCGCTGACCATTCAGGAAGACACGCAGGATTATTCCGCGCTGCTGAGCGCGATGACCCAGGTGCAGGAGAATTTCCAGGCGCAGGACGATCCCAACAAGATCTACGTAGACGATTCTCTGGGCACCATGGTGTCTGCCATGACCGCTACCATCAGTAACGATCTGGAAGCCTTCAAAGCGTATATGGAAGAGCATTCCGACGAGCTGGAACGGTACGTCAGTGATATTCAGTACACCTATAACTTCGATCTGCAGGTCTTCTCCGCCGACGGCAAGACCCAGGTCAGCCCTACCAAGATCTTTGACAATATGGGCTCTGCCTTCTCGGGCATGACCGAGATGATGGAAGCGGCCAGCGCCGGCGGCATGAGCACGGGCGGCATGAACGTGATGTCCCAGATGATCGACAATCAGGCGCTTCTGGATCAGCAGTACGACGTGATCGCGGGCGACTGGCCTGCCGATGCTAACGAGGTGGTGCTGGTGGTCAACCGCGGCAACCGGATCAGCAAGATGACGCTCTATATGCTGGGCGTATTGGATCAGAGCGAGCTGGAGGACATCATGACCAATCTGATGCAGGGCGGTGAGTACGAGTCCGATCCCATCGAGCCTTTCGCCTTCGACGATTTTCTGGGCATGGAGTTTAAGCTGCTGAACACCTCCGATTTCTTTGTAGAGACGGCCAATACCTATCCCGATTATCCCCAGTATTCCGTATGGAACGACGTGCGGGACGATCTGGGCTACGATCAGGTGTCTTACGTTACCGACAAGGGCATTACCCTGAAGATCTCGGGCATCATTTGCCCCAAGGAAAACGCCACTGCAACCTCCATCCAAGGTGCGATCGGTTATACCAAGGGGCTGACCGATCTGATCCTTGAAATGAACACCGAAAGCAAGGTCATCAGCCAGCAGAAGGCTGTTCCCGAATACAACGTGCTGACCGGTCTGAAGTTTGAGCGCACCACCTACACTAAGGAAACCATCGGCGAGCTGATCGACACCATCGACGACGCCACCATGGAGATGCTTTACGCCTATATGACCGAGCAGATTCACACAGCCTTCGGTGAGACTCCTCCGGTCAACGCACAGTCCTTCATCGGCTTTGCCTATATTATGGATAGCAGCCAGCACGCACAGCTGGTGGAACAGATGCTGTCTATCGCACAGCAAAACCCCGAAAATGCTACCGCTCTGCAGATGCTCTGCGGTACGCTGACGGCGATGATGGAGAACAAGGTGCAGGTCACTCCCGATAATCTGCTGACCCTGCTGCCCGCTATGACTACCGAGCAAATCATGGTTGCCATTACAGGCGTGCCCGCATCCGAAACGATGCCCGTGGAGATTCCCGGTCTTCAGCAGATGTGCGGCGAGACGGCAATGGAGGAGATCTACACCTTTATGAACGGCGTGCTGCTGAAAATGTCGGTGGACGACGTGAACTTCGTGCAGCTGCTGCAGTTCATGTCCGACGAGGAGTTCAACGCTCTCCAGGAGATGCTCTACGAGATTGCCCCCCAGACCGACGCTACGCTGGAGTCCAATCTGAAGCTGCTGGGCGACGCCGAGCAGGCAAAGCCCGCCACCATCAATTTCTACGCCAAGGATTTCGAGTCGAAGGAGAAGATCGAGGCGTTTATTGCCACCTATAACGACGAAGTGGATGAAAAGGATCAGATTAGCTATACCGATATGGTAGGCATTCTGATGTCGTCGGTCACTACCATCGTGGATTTCGTGTCCTACGCACTGATCGCTTTCGTTTCCATCTCGCTGGTGGTATCGTCGATTATGATCGGCATCATCACCTATATCTCGGTGCTGGAGCGCACGAAGGAGATTGGTATTCTCCGTGCCATCGGTGCCTCCAAGCGGGATATTTCCCGCGTATTCAACGCCGAGACGCTGATCGTGGGCTTTGCGGCAGGCCTCTTGGGTATTTTGTTGACGCTGTTGCTGTGTATCCCCGCAAACATGATCTTCGAGCATTTCACCGACATCGAGCGGATCGCTATTCTGCCTCCTGCCGGTCTGCTGCTGATCGTGCTGAGCGTGGTTCTTACCATGATCGCAGGCTTCTTCCCCTCCAAGATGGCGGCGAAGAAAGACCCTGTAGAAGCGCTTCGAACCGAATAAACCGAAATTCGGTAGATGAGGTTGATCGTATAAACACTCTATAGGAACAAGGGGCTGTAAAAAAAGTCCACAAAAAAATGAGACTATGAGAACAAAAAATGTTCCCATAGTCTTTTTTTGTGGTATAATTGAGTTACCAAAAACAATGAAACCACAAATGTATTATA